>NZ_JBHUXA010000010.1:0-261709 GCF_042669725.1 Nocardia sp. NPDC057227
GCCCCGCACCTCGTCGTGCGGGGCCGCCGTCGCCTGCTGCCGCTACTTGCCCGCGGAGCCGGAGCCGATCAGGTTGCCGAGCCCGGTCAGCAGGTTCGACGAACCGGCCGACCACCCGTCCAGGTACGGGTTGGGGTAGCCATCGACGATCGGCGTCGGCAGCGGCTTCACCCCGCCCGAGCCGGTGACCAGCAGCTTGGTCAGGCCATCGGCGAAGTTGGCCGAACCGGTGCCGACATCGGTCTGCGCCGACGCCACGCCGGAGCCGCCGAGCACGATGCCCGCCGCGATCGCGGCCACACCGAACGCACGAATTGTGCTCATACATTCCCTCTTCTCGAAAATCGCGCCGGCAGCTCAGCTACCGCCGGGCCAATGTCTAGGCAGTCGATGCCGCCATCGGACGACGGGCGGGTGAACGCGGGGGCAATGGCCGATGTCCACCGCCTCCGCGCCCGCTCGACCGGACAATTCCGGCGCACTCGGCGGCACGCACAGCAGCGGCCCCGTCCGTGGACGGGCCGCTCGGTTTAGCTGGGCTCAGCGCGCGGCGGTGGTGGTCGACGTCGCCGATCCGGTCGTGGTGGTGGCGGATTCGGTCGTCGTCGGAGCCGGGGGCGTCGTGGTGGCCGGCGCCGCGATCTGCGGGGTGGTGGTCGCCGCGGCGGGCGGTGTCGTGGTCACCGCGCCCGCGCCGGGGGTCGTGGTCCCCGGGGTGGTGGTGCTCGGCGTGGTGGTCGTGCCGGTCGCCTTGGGGGTGGTGGTCGCGGTCGGCTTGGCCGTGGTGCTCTGGACGGCGGCCTGCACGGTGGCGAAGTCCTCGGGCTGCGGCTTGGCCTTGGTCTCCACCGGCTCCCCGGCCTGGGCCTGCTTGGCCAGGTGGGTCAGCCAGGCGGCGGCGTACTGGGCCGAGGTGAGCGGCCGGTCGTTGTTCGGGTCGGCGTCGTCCCAGTAGTCGAAGTGGTGACCGGTGTGGTCCGGGCCGAGGGTGAGCTGGTACGGATCGCTCATGACCACCGGGATGGTGTTCTCGTTGGTGGCGATCAGCCCGACGATCTCGTCCAGGATCTTCTGCGGCAGGTAGGCCAGCGGCGACAGCTTGTCCGATGCGATGGTGTCGGCCTTGGCCGGCTTCTGCGGCGCGGCCGCCGGGTCGTACTGCGGATCGGAGACCCGGAGCAGCACGTCGAGGAAGGTCTCGTCGCTCTGCATCCAGGTGCCGAGGCCCTGGGCCTGGATGTCGGCGAAGGCGGCCAGCGCGATCCGGCCGAGCGCCACCGCGACGTCGCCGCCGGTGGCCGGGGTCAGCCCCTCGGCCTGCAGCCGGTCGACGTCGAGCTGCCTGCCGACGTTCACCACGAGCTGCAGCAGCGAGATGTTCTCCGGGGCTGCGCAGGTCAGGTCGCCGTCCGAGCAGAAGGAGGCGATCTTGCCGTCGAGCGCGCCGAAGCCGCCGAGGGTGCCCGCGACCGCGCCCTGCCCGTCGGCCGGGGTGCAGATAATGCCCTGGTACTTCTGGTCGAAGCCGTCGGGGTTGCTGCAGGCGTTGTCCGCGCCGATGAACGGGCCGTCGCCGGGCGAGCGGCCGGAGTCGGCGAGGATCACCACGCCGACCACGTCGGCCGGGTCGACGATGCCGTACTCGCCGTCGGCGCCCGGCTGCTGGTTGCCGATCTCCATGGCGACGCGGCGCACCACGTCGGCGCCCTCGCTGTAGCCGACGATGGCGAAGCGGGTGTCCGGGCAGGCGGCGCTGATCTCGGTCATGACCTGCTTGGTGTTCGCCACCCCGGTCTCGACCGCGGCCTCGTAGCTGGACATGTCCGCCGGGTAGGCGATGTAGACGGCGGCGTAGGAGTCCGGGTCGACGGCCCCGTCGGGCGCGTTGACCACCGGGTCGACCCACTCGCTGTTGTGGTCGCCGGCGAGCGCGGCGGGCAGCGGCTTGCCGTCGGCGTCGACCAGCAGTTTCGTGCTGTCCTCGGCGGGCGCGTCGTTGCGGCCGGCGACCGAGATGGTCACCATGTCGTGGCACTCGGTGACCGAGCTGGTGAGCTGGGTGGCGTCGTCGCGCCCCGGCGCGCTGATGGCCCAGGTGGCCGCCACGATGGCGACCACGCCGAGCGTGGCGGGTGCGATCACCGCGGTGGCGATGCGGTGGCGCGCGAAGAAATCCCTGAGAGGCATCCCGGTATCCGTTCCTGATTGACAAGCGGACGGACTGGCCCCCCGACGGGCCGTATGTCACCAGGCACGTCGGGATCCGAGGGGTTGGTGTTACGGGTGGTTCTCGGATGATCTTCCGTCCCGCCGGTCACACCCGTATAGTCGAACTCGGTTATTCGACTTCGACCGAAGGGCCGTTGATGCCGCCCCGCGCCGCCCGCACCCCGCTCACCCTCGCGGTGCTGAGCCTGCTCGCCGAGCGCCCGCGGCACCCGTACGAGATGCAGGCGCTGATCCGCCAGCGCCACGTCGGCGACGTGGTGCGGCTGCGCGGTGGCTCGCTCTACGACGCCATCGCCCGCCTCGACGGCATCGGGCTGATCGAGGCGGTCGGCTCGGATCGCAACGGCGCCCGCCCGGAGCGCACCGTCTACGCCATCACCGCGGCGGGCCGGGTGCAGCTCACCGAGCAGCTGCGCGAGTACCTGGCCGAGCGGGCGGAGGAGTTCCCGGTGTTCCCGGCCGGGCTCGCGCACGCCCTGCACCTGCCCGCCGCCGAGGTGGTGGCGCTGCTGCGCCGCCGGGCGGCGGCGCTCACCACCCTGATCGCGGATGTCGACGCCGATCTGGGGGTGGCCACCGCCGCCGCGGTCCCGCGCGCGGTACTGCTCGAAGCCGAGTACGCCCAGGCCGTGCGGCGCGCCGAACTGGCGTGGCTGGACGGCATCGGCACCGAACTGGAGTCGGGCGCGCTCGCCTGGCCGGAGCTGGAGGAAGAATGAACCAGGTCGCGCTGCCCCGCAAGGTGCGGTTCTTCAATGTCGTCGTCAAGGGGTTGCAGCGGGTGGGCATCGCGCTGGGCCCGGTCACCGTGCTGACGGTGCGGGGCCGCAAGAGCGGGCAGCCGCGCAGCACCCCGGTGACCCCGTTCCGGGTGGACGGCGCCGAGTACGTGCTGAGCGGCATCCCCGGCTCCGCGTGGGCGCACAACGTGCGCGCCGCGGACACCGTCGAGCTGCGCAGCGGCCGCCGCAGCCGCACCGCGCGCATGGTGGAGGTGCCGGTCGCCGAGCGCGGGCCGATCCTGCGCGCCTTCGCCGAGCAGGTGCCGCGCGGCGTGGCGATGATGCTGGACGCCGGGGTGGTGCGGACCGGCTCGGCCGATGAACTGGCGGCCGCCGCCGACCGGCTCGCCCCGTTCCGTATCGACCCGGCCTGAAAAGCGCTGCGGCTCAGTCGAAGACGACCGGGCGCAGCCGTCCGGTGCACTCCCCCGCGCGGTGCAGCGCGTCCGCGGCGGCGGCCGGTTCGATGGCCGCCGCCGCGAGCACCTCGCGAACGCCCCTCACTCGATCCGGTGGTCGGTGACCGGCGCGCTCAGGTCGGTGCCGTTCAGCGCGATGTAGAGCACGTCCTCGGTCACCGAGACGCTCAGCGTGTTGCGCCGCTGCACCAGCCCGGCCGCGGCGTCGACGAAGGCGCGGTCGAAGGCGCGGATCGGGATCTCCGCCGCCCGGTGCACCTTCTTGCCGGTGAGCTGGGCGAGCACCTTGGCCGGGTCGCGGTGGGTGTAGACGGCGACTCGCTCGGCGAGCTTGCTGCCCCGGTGCACCCGCTCCGCGTCCGGGGCGCCGACCTCGATCCAGGCGGTGATCCGGCCGGTGTGGTCGCGGGCGAGCACGGCGGGTTCGTCGGTGGAGGAGACGCCGCCGTCGCTGAACGCGATCCCCTCCCGGTACTCCAGGCAGTAGGCGAGCAGCCGGGTGATCATGAACTCGGCGGTCTCGGAGGGATGCCGCGCCACGCGCGTCTCCCACTCCTCGTAGACGCCGCGGTCGACGTCGGCCAGGTGCACCGCGAAGGTGTGCAGGGTCGCGCTCAGTGCCATGAACGCAGCAGCCTAGCCGGTGCCGAGCACCTGCTCGCGCACCTCGGTACTCCACTCGACGTATTCGACCAGCGCGCCGTCCGGATGCCGGGCGTAGAGGAAGCGGCCGGTGGCCGACTCCTCCGGCCCGTGCGTCACGGTCGCGCCCGCCTCGGCGAGCAGCGCGAGCAGGGCGTCCAGGTCGGCGACGATCAGCGGGCCGACGGTGTCGCGGTAGCGGTCGGTTGCCGCAGGCGGCCCGGCGATGAGGAGCAGGTCGCCGACGGCGGCGAGCTCGGCCGCCTCGAAGCCGAAGCGCAGGTCGGCGGCGCGGCCGGCCAGCTTCTCGTAGAGCGGCAGCGCGCGATCCAGGTCGGTGACGAAGAGCCGGGCGTAGGTTTTGAGGATCACCTCAGGCACGCTACGGACCGATCGCGGCGGGCGGGAGTACGTACTTTCGAGTGAGAGGGGTCGTGGTGCCGACCGAGCAGGAGCAGGCGGCGGCGGTCGCCAGGCGGGTCTTCGGCGTGCTGTCAACGAAGTGGGCGCTGGCCGCGCTGGAGGCGCTCGGCGCGGGCGAGCGGCGCTTCGCCGACCTGCACCGCGCACTCGACGGCATCAGCTACACCGTGCTCACCCGCACCCTGCGCGCGCTGGAGTCCGAGGGCGTCGTCGCCCGCTTCGACCACGGCACCGCCGCGCCCCGGGTGGACTACGCGCTCACCCCGGCCGGGCGCGATCTGCTCGCCACGGTGCACGGCCTGTGCGCGTGGTCGAGCGCGCACCTGGACGACCTGCTCGCCCCGTGACCCGCGAAACGGCCCCGGCGTGCTCGCCGGGGCCGCAGCCGTCCTACCGGATCAGGCGTTCGCGCGCTTGGGCAGCTTCCAGCCCGGACGCGGGAAGTGGCAGGTGTAGCCGTTGGGGTAGCGGATCAGGTAGTCCTGGTGCTCCGGCTCGGCCTCCCAGAACTCGCTCGCCTGCGTCACCTCGGTGACGACCTTGCCCGGCCAGAGGCCGGAGGCGTCCACGTCGGCGATGGTGTCGAGCGCGACCTGCTTCTGATCGTCGTCCAGGTAGAAGACGGCCGACCGGTAGCTGGTGCCGATGTCGTTGCCCTGCCGGTCCTTCGTGGACGGATCGTGGATCTGGAAGAAGAACTCCAGCAGCGCCCGGTAGTCGGTCTGCGCCGGGTCGTAGACGATCTCCAGCGCCTCGGCGTGGCCGGGGTGGTTGCGGTAGGTGGGGTGGTCGTTGCGGCCGCCGGTGTAGCCGACGCGGGTCGACAGCACCCCCGGCTGCTTGCGGACCAGGTCCTCCATGCCCCAGAAGCACCCGCCTGCCAGAATCGCCCTACGCGTGTCGGTCACGCCTCCTCCTTCGTGAACAGAGCGGTGTACTGCCCGTACCCCGCCGCCTCGAGCTGGTCGAGGTGGACGAAGCGCAGCGCCGCCGAGTTGATGCAGTACCGCAGACCGCCCTCGTCGCGAGGGCCGTCGGTGAACAGATGGCCGAGGTGGCTGTCGCCGTGCGCCGAGCGCACCTCGGTGCGGATCATCAGGTGGCTGAAGTCCTTCTTCTCGACGACGGTGTGCGCGTCGATCGGTCGGGTGAAACTCGGCCACCCGCTCCCGCTCTCGAACTTGTCGACCGAGGCGAACAGCGGCTCACCGGAGACGACGTCCACGTAGAGCCCGGGTTCGTGGTTGTCCCAGTACTCGCCGGTGAACGCACGCTCGGTGCCGTTCTCCTGGGTCACACGGTACTGCTCCGGCGAGAGCGCCGACAGTGCCGCGGGGTTGCGGTTGTACTCCTGTGCCACACGACCTCCTCGTTCAGGCTCCCCGTACAACCGCGGACGGCCCGGGAAAAGTCCCGTCGGTCCCGTTCGGCGCGCACGCGGCTACTGTGGCTGGGGTGACTGCGCCGACGCCGTGCCCCGACCCCGGAGAAACCGCGCTGAACTGGTCATATCGGACACGGCGGTGCGGTATCGGGGCCGCGCGCGGCGCGTGAGCGGGGCGGCGGGCAGGCTCCGGGTGCTGGCGAATCCGGGCGTCGCGGTGTCGATCGCCCGGTTCCACCTGCGGCCGCTGCGCCGCCTGGCGCAGGCGGCGGGGGGCGCGGGGCTCGTACTCGACGCCACCGAGGTCGCGCCGTGCGGCAGTACCGTGCACGTGCGGCCGCCGCGGCTCACCGACGCGCCCGCCTGGCGCCGGGCGCGGCTGCGCAACCGGGAGGCGATCGAGCCGTTCTGGGTGAGCACCGGCCGCGGCTGGGGCTCCCAGCACACCGACCGCGCCTGGACCGGACACTGGCTGACCGCGCGCTGGGGCGCTCGGCTCGGCACCCTGCTGAGCGTGGTGATCGAGGTCGACGGACGGTTCGCCGGGCAGTGCGAACTGCGGGTCGAGGAGCACGACCGGCGCGGCGAGGCCGGGATCTGGATGGACGCCGGGCTGGCCGAGCCGGGCACCGCGCTGGTCGCGGGGCGGCTGGTGCTCGCCTACGCGTTCGGCCCGCTCGGGCTGGTCCGGGTGGCGGCGCCGGTGAGCGTCGAGAACGAGCGCGCGGGCCGGTTCGCGGCCCGGCTCGGGCTCGTCCGCGAGGGAACCATGGCCGGCTACCTGACCGTGGGCGGGCAGCGCCGCGACCACGACCTGTGGGCCGTCACCGTGGACAACTGGCGCCCGTAAACCCTTGGCGCCGAGCCCGTACCGCTCGCTACCGTCGACGCATGGAGCTGCAGTTCACGCCGGACGCCGCCGCCTTCCTCGCCGCGGCGGGGTCCTACCTGGCCGCCGACCCGGTCCTGAGCACGGTGGTGACCACGCTCGCCGACCGTCAGGTGACGCAGCGCGCCGACGGTGTCCCGCTCCCGGACGACCAGTGGTTCCTGACCGTCCGGAACGGGGCCGGGGTCGTCGGGGCCGCGATGCGCACCGCGACGTTCGGCCGCCGCCCCGCCTACCTGCTCCCCATGCCCGCTGCCGCCCCGCTGGAGCTCGCGCGGGTGCTGCACGCGCGCGGCGAGTTGCTCACCGCCGCCCACGGCGTCCTGCCGGTGGCCGCCGAGCTGCTCACCGAGCTGGCTCGGCTGGCGGGGCACGGCACGGTCCGGACCCGGGTGCGGACCCGGCTCTTCGAACTGGGCACCCTCGAACCGCCGCTCGGCGTCCCCGGCGCGCTGCGGGCCGTGCGGCCGGACGAGGCGGAGCTCGCCGGGACCTGGCTCGGCGCGTTCAACGCCGATATCGCCGCCGAGTCCGGGCACGGGCCGGACGAGGAGCGCGGCGAGCCGGTCGCGGACGACATCCGCTACCGGATCGCGAAGGGCAGGCTCTGGTTCTGGGAGCACGACGGGCAGCCGGTGCACCTGACCGGCGTCAATCCCCCGGCCTCCGGCGTGGCCCGGATCGGCCCGGTCTACACCCCGCCCGGGCAGCGCGGCCGCGGCTGGGCCTCGGCCGCCGTCGCCGAGGCGTCCCGCGTGCTCGCCGCGGGCGGCGCCAGGGTCTGCCTCTTCACCGACCTCGCCAACCCCACCTCGAACAAGATCTACCAGCGCATCGGCTACCGGCCGGTGACCGATATGGTCGAGCTGGTCCTGGACGGACCCGGACTGCCGTCACACTGAACCCATGCGGACGACGGCGTGGGCGCGCGAACTCGGCTTGCGAATTCCGGTGGTCAATGCCCCGATGGGCGGGGTGGCGGGCGGGCGGCTGGCCGCGGCGGTGCGCGCGGCAGGCGGGCTCGGCATGATCGGCATGGGCAGCGCGGGCTCGGCGGCGGCGCTGCGGACCGAACTGACGCTCGCAGGCGACGGCGTCGGAATCGGCGTCGTGGACTGGGTGGTCCGCGCCGAGCCGGAACTACTCGAGCAGGCGCTGGCCGCGCGGCCCCGGCTGCTCTCGGTGAGCTTCGGCACCGACCTCTCCTGGGTGGCGGCGGCCCGCGCGCACGGCATCCGCACCGCCACCCAGGTCTACTCCGCCGACGAGGCGAGGCACGCGCACGACGCCGGAATCGACGTCCTGGTGGCGCGCGGCGCGGCGGGCGGCGGCCACGGGACGGCCGCCCCCGAGCTGCGGCCGCTGCTGGACGAGGTGCTCGCCGCCGTCCCGATCCCGGTCCTGGCGGCGGGCGGCATCGCCACCGCGGCCGACCTCGCGGCGGTCCTGGCCGCCGGGGCGTCCGGGGCCTGGATCGGCACCCGCTTCGCGGCCTGCGCCGAATCACTGCTTCCCGAACCCGGCCGGAACGCCCTGATCGCCGCCACCGCCGACGACACCGTCCTGACCAGCGCCTACGACATCGCCGCCGGTCTCCCCTGGCCCGCCGGATTCCCGTCCCGCGTGCTGCGCGACCCCGCCACCGACCGCTGGGCCGGGCACGAGGACAACCTCCGCAGCGACCCCGCCGCCCGCGCCGAACTCCGCTCGCGCGCCGCCGATCCCGCGACCGCGCCGGTGGACGCGGGCCGCGGCGTCGGGGCGATCACCCGGGTGGAGACCGCCGCCGAGATACTCGAATCGCTCAGCGCAGCAGCGGAATGACCGTCGGCGCTCGCACCCGGCAGTTCTCGCGCCGTGTCGATCCGCCTATCGGCTGGCGCGCGCGGCGTCGATCGCGATGATCGCGGTCACGGTGTCGCCGGAGACGACGTGGTAGCTGTCGTATCGGTCGACGGTGGGATCGCAGTGCGGTGTCACGAGTTCGATCCGCTCGCCGAGACGCACCTCGGTTCCCGGCGGGCGGCTCACCGCGCCGTGCTCGTCTCCGAAGAACGCGTAGGCCGAGCCGGCGAAGCGGCCGGAAGCGGGACGCGGTGTCGGGCCCTCGGTGGCGAAGGCCTTCAACCCGGCGTCGACGGTGACGATCGGTGCGGCGTTCGCGCTCACCACCTGACTCGACACCCACAGGCTGGTGCCGAACGCGCCGTCGGCATCGTCGGCCAGCGCGTCGCCGTACTGAACGTCCATGAACACGTAGGAGCCGGGCTGTAGTTCGGTGAGCACGCCCAGCTCGAGATCGGCTCCGACGGTGCCGGTTCCGCCGCCGGTGACGAGCTCGACGCGATGGCCTGCCGCGCGCAGCGCGGTGACGACGGCGGTGAGCCGGAGCATTCCGGCGCGCACCGCCTCCCGGCGGGCAGGATAGCCCGCGATGTGCTGCCAGTGTCCGCCGTAGCCCTGCACACCGGCCAGGGTGAGCGAGGGATAGCGGGCGATGTGTTCGGCGAGTGCGACCGCCTGATCGGGCGAGGCGACGCCGGTGCGCATGAGACCCACATCGACGTCGATCAGGACCGAGATCCGGAGATCGCGGCGGGCGGCCTCCGCAGCGAGGGCGGTGGCCGGATCGGGATGATCCACCACGCACAGCAGGTCCGGATCGGCTCGTGCCACCTCGCACAATCTGGCCGGTGCGGTGGTGTCGGCCAGCGGCGAGGTGAGCAGTACGCCCCGCACTCCCGCGGCCGAAAGAGCCTCGACCTCGCCCAGCTTCGCGCAGCACACGCCTACCGCGCCGTGCGCGATCTGCTTGCGGGCGATCCACGCGCTCTTGTGGGTCTTGGCGTGCGGGCGCAGGGCGGCTCGGCCGCGCACCCGCTCGGCCATCGCGGCGATATTGGCGTCGAGTACGGCCTCGTCCAGCACCAGGGCGGGTGTCGGCACGCGGTAGCGCGATCCGGGCCTGCCGATCATGGCCTGCGCCAGGGCGGCCGCGGGGTCGATCGTCACCGGATGGCGGCCAGATGCCGGAGGTTGCCGAGGGAGGCGATCTCGGGCAGGCGGCGGATGGTGCCGTTCTGGGCCCACTGCCCCTCGGGCACCTCGTGGATGACACAGGAGGTGACCACCAGCCGCCCGTCGTCGCGGGTTCTGGCCGTGATCGCGGCCCCGTGCAGGTCCTCGGCGAAGCGCGCCTTGCGGGCGCCGTCGAGCACCCCGGCGCTGACGTACCAGTCGATGAACGCGCCCGCGACCGCCGCGTCGGCTCCGTTGCCTGCCGAGTAGAAGCCTCCCGGCGCGAGTTCCTCGAACAGCACCAGAGCGCGCATCCGGCTCGACGGATCGTCGGGGATCGATTCGGCTCGGCACGCGGCGTCGGTCACGGTGGCCGCGAACCTCGCCTTCTCGTCGTCGTCGAATGCGCCGGGTGTCAGCGTGATTCGCAGCAGAGGCATGGTTTCTCCTCGAGGGTGGGACCGAGTCTGTCTGGTATCGACTCTGCCGCCGCGGAATCCCCGGAGCCAGTGTCGAGGACGACTATTATCTTGCAGAAACCGCCACCTGGTCGGCGGTCGGGACAGCAGCGCGGGTGCGCAGGAGCACCTGGTGGTCGTGCCTGGTGCCGAGCGCTTCGGTCGAGAAGGTCGCGCGTAGATAGCCGGCCTGGTCGAGGAACTCCTGTGCACCGGCGAAGTCGACGTTGTCGCCGACGATCGGGCTCCCCGGGCGCAGCGCGGGTTCCAGTTGCCGCAGCAGCGCGAGGTAGAGCGATTTCTCGCCGTCGAGGAACAGCAGGTCGACGGAGTCGGCGGGGAGGTCGCGCAGGGTCTCGCGGGCGTCGCCGACGCGGAACTCGACGTAGGAGTCCAACCCGGCGGTACGCAGATTCGCCCGCGCCCGCGCCACCTTGCCCGACTCGAGTTCGGTGGTGATGACGCGGCCGGCGCCGTTGTCGCGCAGCGCGGCGGCGATGAACAGGGTGGAGACGCCGAACGAGGTCCCGAACTCCACGACCAGTGACGGCCGCCCGCAGACGACGAGCAGGTAGAGCAGGCGACCGAAGTCCGGCGTCACCGGCATGTACGCCTCCCGCATCGCCGCGTAGAAGCTGGGGCTGCCTTCGGTGAGGTGGTGGCGGGCTCGTACTGCGGGATCGACGCGCAGCGTGTCCGCGTAGAGGGTGTCGAGCAGGTTCTGGATCTGGTCGAGGGGCATGGCTCGAGGTTGCCCGCTGCGGCACGGTACGCCTTGTACGGTCGCGCCACCGTTAGGCTCGCGAGGTGGCCAAGAGCTATCACCTGCTGAGCACGTGCGCGGCGCCGCCGACGGGCGGTGCCCGGGTCGCCTTCGCGCGCAGTGTGCGCACGGCCGTGGACGGGTTCGTCGAGCACGAAGCGTATGTCGCCGTGGCGGAACGTTCTTCGGTCCGTGCCGCCGATCTGGCGGACTGGGCGCCGCTGGATGTGAATCCGGTCATCGAACTGCTGCGATGCGCGCCGGATCCGGCGGCCGTGGTGTCGCGATTCAACGCGTTCAATGCCGCGCGCCGCTCGGCGTCGTCTCGCGCGTGGACGGCGCACGGCTCGAGCGCAGCTGCGGCGACGAGCGGCGCGCCGCGATCATGGCGCTCGCCTTCGGCTGGCTGACCGGCAATCGCGCGCCCGACGAACCGCGGCGGCTGCTCACCCTGCAGGACGACCTCGGCGGCAGCGCCGACGCCGTGCGGGACGTGCTCACCCAGCTCTACGACACCCCGTGGGCGAGCGTCGAGGACGTCGTCGCGACGCTGGGTTGCCGCCGTCGTTCGCTGCAGCGCGCGCTCACGACCGAGCGGGTGACATTCCGCGCGCTGCGCCAGGCGGTCCGGCTCACGACGGCCGGGTACCGCCTGCGCACCACCGGCGACTCCATGACGCGTATCGCCCACGACGCCGGGTTCTTCGACTCCGCGCACTTCTTCCGTGCGTGGCGCACGGCGTGCGGAGTCCCTCCCTCGCTCTACCGCAGCTGGGCCGCGGCGTGATCGTGTTCGCGTGTCCGCAGCCGCAGCACCGCGCGCTCGATGGTCTGCCGGAGTAGTCCGAACCCGATGAACAGCCGGCCCACCCCGAACAGGACCACCGCCGTCGCGCCCGCGTAGTCCCAGAAATCATGCACTACAGCACGATAGGTAATGCGCCGGTCATCCCGCGTCCACCGGCTCGGCCTGCTTCGGCGCGGCGGGCACCCATTCGCGCAGCGGCTGCACCACGGTGCCGTAGAAGGCGTCGGTCGCGGTGGTGACCCCGGCGACGAAGCCCGCGGCGGTGCCGGAGCGCCGGGCGCCCATGGGGAAGGTCTGGCGCAGGGTGAAGGCGACGACGGTGCCCGCGCGGCCCTGGGTGAGCACCTTGGGGTTCGCGCGCACCGCGTCGAGCCGCTCGCACGCCTCGTTGCCGCGCTCGGAGAACATCGCCTCCACGGTGATGTCGGCGGGGGCATCCTTGAGCTGCCGCAGCAGCCAGGCCACGCGGCGTCCGGCGGCGCCCTCGTCCGGGGCGTCCAGGGAGACGGCGCAGCGGATCTTGGCGGTGCGCACGTCGGCGGCCACCACGAGGTCGCCCGCGGTCTCCGGAATCCGCAGCACCGCCTCGAAGACGCCGTCGGCGGCGAGCCGCTCGGCGGCGGCGGCGCTGCGCGCGGCGGGGTCGGTGGTGTGTTTGCGCGGCAGGACGTGTTTCACCGTGACGCCGAGCTCGGCGGTGAGCCGGAGCGCGAGGTGGCGGGAGAGCGAGGTCCAGGTGTCGGCGACGGCGAGCGCCTTCTGGTCGCTCGCGCGCAGGGTGCCCGCGGTGACGGCGTCGCGCACCGCGACCCAGTGCCTGCCCATGTCGACGAACTCGCTCGCGCCGGAGCGCGGATGCTCCAGGTAGCGCAGGAATTCGGCGAGCAGCCAGGCGCGCAGCTCGTCCTCGATGCCGCCGTGCGCGAGCAGCATCCGCGCCTCGTGCGCGACCTCGGCCCAGGAGAGGTGGCGCAGCGCGACCTTGGCGAGCTTGCGCCGGTCCACCTCGACCGGCAGCTCGCCCGGCCCGGCGGGGACGTCGTTGGAGAGGCTGACCACGACGTCGTATTTCCGGCGGCGTGCGACGTCGAGGTAGTTCTCCAGCTGGTCCCGGCGCAGCCTGCCGTTGCCGGTCTTGACCTCGAGCAGTGCGGTCCAGATCTTGCCGCCGCGCTGCACGCGCAGCACCGCGTCGGGCACCACCTTGCCGTCGCCGCGCTCGTACTGAACCTCAAGGTAGCCCTCGAACGCGCCGACGGGTGCGCCGATCCGGGCGCAGATCGCCCGCGCGAACGGCTTCACCGCCTGCATGGTGGCGACGAATGCCGAGGTGGCGCGGCGCTCCTGCTCGTCCCCCGCGCCGATGCCCGCGACCGAGAAGAGGCGGGCGGTTTGCCAGCCGTCCTCGCCGAGGGTGAAGGTCATGGGCTCGGCGCGCTTGACCGCCGCGCGCTTGGCCGTGCGCACCCCGCGGCGCGCGACGGTGCGCACCGGTTCGGGCGCGGTGGTGGTCGCGGCGGTGGCCTGTGCCGCGGCCGTCGCGGTGTTCGCATCGGCGGCGGTCTCAGCGGCAGCCGCAGCGGTCGGCACCGCGTCCTCGTCGATATCGACGCCGAAGGCGGTGGCGAGCCCGGCCAGCCCGGAGTCCCACCCCTGCCCGACCGCGCGCACCTTCCACTCGGTACCGCGCCGGTAGATCTCGCCGAAGACGAAGGCCGACTCGGTGGTGGCGTCGGCGGTGACGTACTCGGCCAGCGAACCACCGGCACCGTCCACCACCCGGAGGGCGAGCTTGCCGAGGTCGCCGAAGGCGCCGGTGCCGACGCTGCCCGCCAGCGCGATCGTGTGCACCTCGGCGGGCACCGCCGCGAGGTCGACCGCGATCCGCGCCTGGGCCCCCTCCTCGGTGGCGCCCGTGCCGAGGAAGACCACCGAGCCGTCGGCCGATTCCGGCTGGTTGTAGAAGACGAAGTCGCTGTCCCCCCGCACCTTTCGGTCCACGCCGAGAAGCAGGGCGGAGGCGTCGACCTCGACCTCGTTCTCGGTCCAGCCGAGCACGACGTCGATGCGCTCGACATCATCGGGCAACGCGATGTTCTGCCCCTTGGACAGCATCGGAGACGTCATTGCCGCACACCCCTCATTCACGCGATTCGGAAGACCCCCGCCGCCCACCCCGGGCGACGCAGCACATGTCGCGCGAACTGTGGTCGCCGTTACAGCCGATAGCCGCGGGGCATCAGCACGCGAGCGCGAGGGTGCCGCCGAGCGCCACGGCGGGCAGCGTCACGGCCAGCGCGGGAGCCGCATAGCCGCGCACCGAACTCCACCGTCCCGCAACGGCTTTCCCGATCCGGGACGGCTCGTCCCCGGACCGGGCCCGGCGGATCAGCCCGATCACGGTGACGACGATCGCCGTGATGATCACGCCGGAACCAGCCCGGGAGCGGGCACCAGCCCGGCGCGGATCAGGCTCTCGGCGGTGTCGACGATGGATTCGCGCACCGGCCGCATGCTCCAGCCCAGCTCGCTCCGGGCCTTCTCCGCACTGACCCGCTCGCGGATACCGAGATTCGGCACCGTCAGCCGGACGCCGCGGTCGAAGAGCGCGACGGTGCGCACGACCAGGTCCGGGATGGTCCGGGTCGGGATGCGGTAGCCGCGCGGGCCGAACTCCTCGTCCAGCACCCGCGCGATGTCGGCGAAGGAGAGCGAATCGCCCGCGCAGATGTAGCGGTTGCCCGCGGCGGCGGGGGTCTCCAGGGCGAGCCGGTGCGCGACGGCGAGGTCGCGGACGTCGACCGGAACCCAGCCCACCTTCGGCATGCCGGGCATCTCGCGAGCCAGCAGCCTGCGCACCGGCTCGTGCGAGGTGCTGGTGGCGGCGCCGAGCAGCGGGCCGAGGATCATGCCGGGGTTGAGCACGACCAGTTCGGGGCCGTCCGGGTGCGCGGCGGCGAAATCCCAGGCGGCGCGCTCGGCGAGCACCTTGCTCTTCGGGTAGGCGGTCGCCGTCTCGACCACGGTCCAGTCGGCTTCGGTGCGTATCCCGTCGTCGC
The DNA here is from genome assembly GCF_042669725.1 of Nocardia sp. NPDC057227. NCBI lineage: Bacteria > Bacillati > Actinomycetota > Actinomycetes > Mycobacteriales > Nocardiaceae > Nocardia > Nocardia sp. NPDC057227. The sequence continues at coordinate 14,875 of NZ_JBHUXA010000010.1, forward strand.
CGTGGCCGTAGACGATGGCGGCGGTGGACGAGGTCTGCACCACCCGGCGCACCCCGGCGGCCGCGGCGTGGCGCAGTACCCGCAGCGTGCCGTCGACGGCGGGGCGGATCAGGTCGTCCTCGTGCTTCGGCGGCGCGGACGGGAACGGCGAGGCGACATGCAGCACGCCGTCGACTCCGGTCATCGCCTCGGCCCAGCCGGCATCGGTGAGCAGGTCGGCCTCGGCGAACTCGAGGTCGCCGCCGAGCGCGGTCAGGTGTTCGCGCCTGCCGGTGGCGGACGCGTCGCGCACCGTGGCGCGGACCGCGTACCCGGCGCGCAGGAGTTCGGCGATGCAGTGTCCGGCGACGAATCCGGTCGCGCCGGTGACGAGGATGCGGGGGTTCATCGGGGTCTCCTTCGGTACGCTGGCGGCGTCGATCTGAGCGCCGCTCAATTAATCTAAGCATCGCTCAGACGAGCTGTCCACTACGCTGATCGGGTGCGGCGGACCACCTATCACCACGGAGCGCTCCGCGATGCCCTGATGGCGGCCTGCCTGCGGCTGCTCGAGTCCGAGGGGCTGGCGGCGGTGAGCCTGCGCCGGGTCGCGCGCGAGGCCGGGGTGAGCACCGGCGCGCCCTACCACCACTTCCCGGACCGCTCCGCGCTGCTCTCCGCGCTCTCGGTGCAGGGCTTCCAGCTGCTGGCGGGCGAACTCTCCGCGGCCCGCGCCGCCGCCCCCGACCCGCTGGCCGCGCTCACCGCGCTGGCGAGCGCCTACGTCGGCTTCTCCCGCGACCACCCGGCACACTTCCGGCTCATGTTCCGCCCCGAGCTCTCCCAGCCGGAGAAGCACCCGGACGCCACCGTGGCCGGTGACGCCGCCTTCGCCGTGCTCACCGACACCATCGCCGAGTGCGTCGCGGCGGGCGCGCTGCCCGAGCGCGGCGCGGAGACCCTGGCGGTGACCTTCTGGGCGCTGGCGCACGGCCTCGCCTCGCTCTGGCTGGACGGGCAGCTCGCCAAGCGCAGCGATCAGCTCGGTACCAGCGCCGACGAGCTGGTCGCCGAGATCCTGCGCACCTTCGCCGCGCTCGCCACCCCGGCCCCGGGCTGACTACAGTCGGCGCCGTGCTGCTGACCCCCCGCTACGGCGCAGGCGCCCTGGCCGACCTGCTGCCCTCGGTCCTCGCCGCGCTCGGCGTGCCCGGCGAGATCGCCGCACTCGACCTCGGCCTCGACCCCGCGATCGACCGGATCTGCGTGCTGCTGGTCGACGGCCTCGGCAGCCACCAGCTGGCCGAGCACGCCGCCGACGCCCCGACCCTGACCGCGCTCCCCCGGCACACCCTCACCGCCGGTTTCCCCAGCACCACCGCCACCAGCCTGGCCTCCTTCGGCACCGGGCTACCGCCCGGCGAACACGGCCTGGTCGGCTACCTCATCCGGGTCCCCGGCTTCGACCGCGCGGTGAGCACGCTGCGCTGGACCCTGCACGGCGACGGCGAGCGAACCGACCTGCTGAAGGCGCTGCCCCCGGAGGAATTCCAGCCGCGCCCGACGGCTTTCGAGCGGGCGGCGGCGCACGGGGTCACCGTGACCCAGGTGGCGCCCGGCTACCAGAACAACTCGGGGCTGAGCCGGGCGGTACTGCGCGGCTGCGAATTCCGGCTGGAGGTGTCGGTCGGCGACCTGGTGGACGGGGTGCTCACCGCACTGGAGGCGGGGCCGCGCGCGCTGGTCTACGCCTACCACGCCGACCTGGACACCACCGGGCACCTGCGCGGGCCCGGCTCGCGGGCGTGGCGCGGGGAGCTCGCGCACACCGACCGGATCGTGGCCGAGATCGCCGAGCGGCTGCCGCCGCGCTCGGCGCTGCTGGTCACCGCCGACCACGGCATGATCGCGCACACCGGCAGCGTGGACGCCGACACCGAGCCCGCGCTGCGCGACGGGGTGACGCTGCTGGCAGGCGAGCCGCGCGCCCGGTACGTCTACACCGCCGACGGCGCCACCGCGGATGTCGCCGCGGCCTGGACCGCCACCCTCGGCGCGGATTTCACCGTGCTCACCGGGGACGAGGCGATCGAGCGCGGCTGGTTCGGGCCGGTGGTCCCGGACGTGGTGCGGCCCCGGATCGGCGATCTGGTGGTGGTCGCGACCGGCTCCCGCGGTGTGGTGCGCACCGGCGCGGAGCCGATCCAGTCGGCCATGCTCGGCCACCACGGCTCGCTCACCCCGGCGGAGCTGGAGATTCCGCTCGCGGTGGCCGCCGCGCTCTAGGCTCTCACCCCATGCAGACCATCCCGGCCGCCCGCGGCGCGCTCGCGGCCGCCGCGCTCACGCTCACCCTCACCGGTTGCACCGACGTGGAGCGCTTCCTGAACAAGGGTGGCGACACCCCGTGCAGCGAGTACATCCGCCAGGATCAGGACACCAAGCGCACGACCATCACCAAGTTCGTGCAGGAGCAGCAGAAGACCGACGCGCAGCCCTCCGGTACCGCGGTCGACGCCACCATGATCTCGGTCGACCTGCTCTGCGGGGCCCAGCGCAATGTCGAGACCCCGATAAAGAACGCCGACGTCGCCGGGATCTTCCTGCAGCGCTAGCGACCGGGCAGGAACCGCAGCCCGCGGGTGATGCTCATCAGCGCCCGTTGCCACACCGCGGCGGGCACCAGCGGCGGGGTGTCCAGGTTCAGGAACCGGGTCACCACGACGGTCTGCGGCTCGGTGTACTTGAGCAGCCCGTCCGCGCCGTGCCTGCGGCCGACCCCGGAGCTGCCCATGCCGCCCATCGGCGCGCCGGTCGTTCCCCAGGCGGGCGCGTACCCCTCGTCCACGCACACCGTCCCGGCCCGCAACCGGGCGGCGATCCGCTCGCCGTCGGCCTTGGTGCGCGCCCAGACGCTGGCGTTGAGCCCGTACTCGGTGTCGTTGGCCAGCCGGACCGCCTCGTCCACGCTCTCCACCGGGTAGATCGAGACCAGCGGGCCGAAGGTCTCGGCGCGGCCGCACTCCATCTCGTCGGTGACGTCGGCGAGCACGGTCGGCTCGAAGAACAGCGGCCCGAGATCGGGGCGGGCCTTGCCGCCGGCCAGGACGGTGGCGCCCTTGGCGGTGGCGTCGGCGACGTGCTTGGTCACCGTCTCCAGCTGCGCGGCCGAGATGAGCGAGCCGATGTCGGCGGTGTAGCCGTAGCCCGCGCCGAGCCGGGCGGTGCCGACCGCGCGCAGGAACTTCGCGGTGAACTCGTCGGCGACCGAGCGCTCCACGTAGAGCCGCTCGATCGAGATGCAGAGCTGCCCGGCATTGGAGAAGCAGGCGCGCACCGCGGCCTTGGCGGCGCGGTCCAGGTTCGCGCCGCGCGCGACGATCATCGGGTTCTTGCCGCCGAGCTCGGCGGAGAAGCCGATCAACCGGCGCCCGGCCCGCTCGGCCAGGGTGCGGCCGGTGGCCGACGACCCGGTGAACATGAGGTAGTCGCAGGAGTCGGCGATGGCGGTGCCGACCTCGGTGCCGGGGCCGGGCACCACCTGCAGCAGCCCGCGCGGCAGCCCGGCGCGGTAGAGCAGGTCGGCGGCGGCCAGCGCGGAGAACGGGGTCTGGCTGTCCGGCTTGACCACGACGGCATTGCCCGCGAGCAGCGCGGGGATCGCGTCACCGACCGAGAGCAGCATCGGATAGTTCCAGGGCGCGATCACGCCGACGACGCCCTTGGGCTGGGTCCGCACGCTCGCCCGGTTCAGCAGCGGGAAGGCGCCGGGCACCGACTGCGGGCGCAGCAGGGCCGGGGCGTTGCGGGTGAACCAGCGGGCCGCGAAGAGCATGCCCATGATCTCCTCCTGGGCCGCCCAGCGCGCCTTCCCGGTCTCGGCCTGGACGATGTCCATGAGCTCGTCGCGGTGCCGGACCAGCAGCCCGCGGAACCGGTCGAGCACGGCGGCGCGCTCGGCGGCGTCCCTGGCGGCCCAGCGGGGCTGCGCGGCGCGCGCGGTGCCGAAGGCGGCCTCGACGTCGGCGGCGGTGCCGACCGGGACGGTGCCGAGCGGCTCGCCGGTGAAGGTCTCCGGGATGGCGCGGGTGCCGCGGGCGTCGACATCGTCGATCGCGGCGAGCACGCCGAGGCGGGTGAACACGGCGGGCGCGGGAGCGGGCATCGTCGGCCTCCTACTAGTCGGTAACCCCGGACAACCAGAATCTACGCCCCGCCGGGCGCGATGCCCATTCACCAAGAGCAGACCGACCAGTTCGTCACCGATTGTCAACTCCAGTCCCGTTCACCGGGACAGAATCGGACTACGAGTAGGTAACTGGCTAGTTTTAGCCGATGTTCACTGCGAGACTCGGTGTCCGCACCAGAGTGTTGGCAATCGCGCTCGTCCCGAGTCTGTCGCTGCTGGCGGTCGGTGTCGGGACGACGTCGTACCTGGTGTCGGAGTCCAACCGGACCCACGAGTGGGCGGTTCAGACGCAGGCAGCCCTGGCAGGCACCCGCGACCTCGTCGAAGGCGCGCAGGCCGAGCGGCTGGCCTCGATGGCCCGGCTCACCGGCAACATGGAGGCCGCGGCCGGCCTCGCGGCCGCCCGCGCGAAGCTCGACGGCTCGGTGCGCGCGCTGGAATCGGCGAAGACCTCGCTCGGCGCGGTCGAGGACGACCTCGGCGACGTCGGCGGCATCGACGCGATGATGAAGTACCTGTCCCAGCTGCGCACCGCCATCGACGCGGGCCAGCTGCCCGCCGCGGACGCCTACAACTTCTTCAACCAGGTGATCGACGGCATCGTCCTCGGGTCGCAGATCTCCCAGCAGCTCGCGCCGGATGCCGAGATCGGCGTCGAGCTGGCCGAGGCCATGCAGATCCTGAAGTCGGCCGAGGCCATGTCGCGGGCCACCGCGCTCGCCGTGGCGCTGGAGTCCGGGCAGGAGGCGCCCGCGGTTCCGGTCGAGGAGTTCGCCCGCCAGGTCGGCTACTACCGCATCGAGATCGGCAACCTGAGCCGGGACGTCGATCCCGAGCAGAAGGAGGTCGCGGCCGCGCTCACCAACAGCGTCTCCTGGCAGAAGCTGGACGTGGTGGAGAACGTCATCGGCTGGCGCGCGGTCACCCGTGCCGCCGCCGCGGCCGAGGGCGGCGCGGCATCCGGCGCCGCGAGTTCCTCGTCGCGGGCCTCTGCGCTGCCGCCGCTGCCGATGCCGAACGCCGAGTGGCAGGCCGCCGCCGCGGACGTGAACCGGCAGCTGGTCGACATGTGGATCGCGCAGAGCGCGCGCACCAACGGCCTCGCCGAGGACAAGGCCGACGAGGACTCGCAGAACGCACTGCTCGCCGGGATCGGCGTCGGCTCGATCAGCCTGCTCGCCATCGGCGTCTCGGTGCTGCTCGCCAACCGGATCATCCGCCGCCTCAAGCGGCTCCGCTCCGAGACGCTCACCCTGGCCGACGTCACGCTGCCGGAGATGATGCGCAAGCTGGAGAACAACGAGCCGGTCGACCCCGCCGCGGAGATGCCGAAGCTGGACTTCGGCACCGACGAGATCGGCGAGGTCGCCCAGGCCTTCGAGCACGCCGCCAGCGCGGCGGTGAACGCCGCCGTCGCCGAGGCCCGCACCCGCGAGGGCGTGAAGTCGGTGTTCCTGAACATCGCGCACCGCAGCCAGGTCGTCGTGCACCGGCAGCTGGAGATCCTGGACGAGGCCGAGCGCAAGCAGGAGGACCCGGCGCTGCTGGACACCCTGTTCCGCCTCGACCACCTGGCCACCCGCGAGCGCCGCAACGCCGAGAACCTGATCATCCTGGGCGGTGGCCAGGTCGGGCGGCAGTGGCGCAACCCGGTCGCCATGATCGACCTGGTGCGCTCGGCGGTCGGTGAGACGCTGGACTACTCCCGGGTCCGGGTGGCGCGGATGCCGCAGGTGCACGTGCTGGGCGGCGTGGTCGCCGACCTCGTGCACCTGCTCGCCGAGCTGGTCGACAACGCCACCACCTTCTCCCCGCCGCAGTCGCGGGTCGAGGTCACCGGCAATGTCGTCGGGCGCGGCGTCGTGGTCGAGATCGAGGACCAGGGCATGGGCATGCCCACCGGCGACATCGTGCGCACCAACCAGATGATGGCCGACCCGCCGGACTTCGGCGTCGCCTCGCTCTCCGGCGACTCCCGCCTCGGGCTCTTCGTGGTCGCGCGGCTGGCGGTGCGCCACGACATCGCGGTCAAGCTCGCCGAGTCCGACTACGGCGGGATCAGGGCCATCGTGCTGATCCCGTCCGCGCTGCTCGCCGGCGCGGTGCCGGACGGCCAGCCCACCTCGACCGCCGCCGTCGGCCGCCCGGCTCCGATCCCGGCGCTGGAATCGCCGGTGCGGCAGGTGGAGTCGGCGGCGAGCGCCCCGCTCCCGGCCGCCACCCTGGTCGCCGACCCGCCGATGGACACGCAGAGTTTCCGCCCGCCGGTCGAGTCGCAGCCCTACCGGCCCCCGGAGCAGCCGTCCTACACCGGCGAGCGGCCGCAGCCGTACAACCCGAACACCCCCGCGCCGTCCCGGCCGCCGATCTCGCAGCCGCCCGCCGCCCAGCCGCTGCTGCAGGACGGCAGGCCCGCGCTGCCGCGCCGCAACCGGCAGGCGAATCTGAACCCGCAGCTCGAACGCGACCCGGAGCCGACGACGCAGACCCGTGCGCCGGAACGCCCTCGGCTCACCGCGGACCAGGCCCGAGATCTGATCTCGGCCATCGAGAACGGAACCCGACAGGGCCGCAAGCCGCTCAGCGGTGACGCGTCCGGTAACGACAGACAGGAAGGCTGAGGTGAACTCTCCGAACCCCGGCGATCTCAACTGGCTTCTCGACGACCTCGTCGACCGACTCGCCGGTGTCAGGCACGTGGTGGTCCTCTCCACCGACGGTCTCCTGCTCGGGCGCTCGAACGCGCTGACCCAGGAGGACGCCGAGCACTTCGCCGCCATGTCGTCCACGCTCTACGGCCTCGCGCGCAGCGCGGGCGCCCGCTTCGAGGGTGGCGGAGTCCGCCAGGCCATGATCGAGCTCGACCGGGCCGTTCTGTTCGTGACCTCGGCGGGCAGCAACGCGTGTCTCGCGCTCCAGGCGAATGATTCCGCGAACCTCGGTATGGTCGCCTACGAGATGAACCTCACCGTCCAGCGGGTCGGCAACTACCTGTCGACCACACCGCGCCATAGATTGGCCGAGCTCTAGGACCGCGATGACACGACACGGCGAGCACTGGTTCGACGACGCGGCCGGTCCGCTGGTCCGGCCCTACGCACTCACTCGGGGCCGCACCATGGGTGCGGCCCACGACCTGGACATGCTGACGGTAGTCGTGGTCACGCACCCGGCACCGATCCTGCGCCGGGTCGAGCCCGAATACGCGGAAATCGTTCGCCTGTGCGCGGTTCCGCAATCCGTGGCCGAGGTCTCTGCAACACTGAAGCTACCTCTGGCTGTGACGAAGATCCTCGTCGGTGATCTGATCAGCGAGAACCACCTGATCTTCCGGGCGCCGGTTCAAGCCGACGCCGGGCCCGGCGACATCAACATTTTGCGAGCGGTGCTGGATGGAATCCGAAGAATTTGACCCGAGCCGGCAGAGCGCCGGTGTCCCGAACCTGGCGGCCTCCGTCAAGATCCTGATCGCGGGAGGGTTCGGCGTCGGTAAGACGACGATGGTCTCCGCGATCAGCGAGATCGCGCCGCTGCGCACCGAGGAGCTGATCACCGAGGTCAGCTCCGGGGTGGACGATCTGTCCGGGGTGGAGCAGAAGTCGACCACCACGGTGGCGCTGGACTTCGGCCGCATCTCGATCGACCGGGACCTGGTTCTCTACCTGTTCGGTACGCCGGGGCAGGACCGGTTCTGGTTCCTCTGGGACGAACTGGCCCGCGGCGCGCTCGGCGCCGTTGTGCTGGCCGACACCCGTCGGCTCGGCAACTCGTTCGCCGCCATCGACTACTTCGAGCGGCGCGGGCTGCCGTTCATCGTCGGCGTGAACTGCTTCGACGGGGCGCCCAGCTACAGCGAGGACGAGGTGCGCGACGCGCTCGACCTCGACCCGGGCACCCCGGTGCTGCTGTGCGACGCGCGCAGCAGGCAGTCGTCCAAGACGGTGCTGCTGACGCTCGTCGAGCACCTGATCGCGCGGGCGAACCGGGCGCCGGTCCCGAGCTGAGCATTCGGCGGCCCGCACCCTCGGTGCGGGCCGGCCGGGTCAGCGCAGCCCGCCCGCGGCCGCCAGGTCGTCGAAGAGCAGCCGATCGACCGGCGGCACCAGGGGCCGGTCGGCGTAGCGGAACCACGCGAGTTCCGCGATCTCCGCGCTGGCGGTGATGGTGCCGCGGTACGCGGCGGTGTAGCAGGCCATCCGCACCAGGGCGGCGCCGTCGGCGGCCTCGTAGGTGCCGACATGCCGCAGGCTCTCGGGCAGCAGCGCGACGGTGAGCTCCTCGTCGATCTCGCGGAGCAGCGTCTGCTCGTCGCTCTCCCCCGGCTCGCGCTTGCCGCCGGGCACGTAGAAGACGTCCTTGCCGCGCGGCCGCGCGCAGAGCACCCTTCCCTCCCGCACCAGGATCCAGGCCACGGTGTCGATCAGCTGCGTCACCGGTGCAGCCTAGCGGCCCGCCTCCCGGAGCACGGCGAGCGCCCGCGCGACGTCGGCGCTGGTGTTGTAGAGGTGGAACGACACCCGCAGCCCGCCCCCGCGCGCGGAGACGACGACGCCGCCCGCGGTGAGCGCGTCGGCGTGCGCGCCTGCGCCCGGGACGGTGACGATGGGCGAACCTCCGGGCACTGCTTCGAGTCCCAGCTCCGCGAGCCCGGCTCGGAAGGCCGCGGCCAGCGTCCGGTCGTGCGCGCCGATCGCCGCGACCCCGAGTTCGTGCACGAGTCCGAGCCCGGCGATGGCGGCGGTGACGCCGAGCCAGTCCGGGGTGTCGTCGAGGCGGTGCGCGGTCGCGGCCAGCGGGCCTGCGCCGTACATGTCGCCCCAGCGGTCGGCGCCCGCGTACCAGCCCGCGCCGAGCGGCACGGCGCCGTCCAGCGCGTCGGGCGCCACGGCGAGCAAACTCACCGAGCGGGCGCCGAGCAGCCACTTGAAGGAGGCGCAGACCCAGAAGTCGGCGTCGGCGAAGCGCAGCGGCAGCCAGCCCGCGGCCTGGGTGGCGTCGATCAGCAGGCGGGCGCCGTTGGCGTGCGCGGCCGCGCGCAGGGCGGCGGGGTCGACGGTGCGGCCGTCGGCGGACTGGGTGAGGCTGACCGCGATCAGCGCGGTCTCCGCGCGCACCTCGACGGCGAGCTTCTCCAGCGGGACGGCGCGCACCTCCAGGTCGCCGCGGAAGCGGAACGGGTTCGGCACCGAGGCGAAATCGCCCTCGGCGACCAGCACTTCGGCGCCGGCGGGCAGCGCGGCGGCGACCCGGCCGATCAGCCCGGCGACGGTGCCGCCGATCGCGATGTCGTCGGCGGTGGCGCCGGTGAGCAGCCGGGCGAAGCTCGCGCGCAGTTCGGGGACGAGGTGGTCGTAGTTGCCCGGGGTGCTGCGCCCGGAGCTCCAGCCGGCCTGCACCGTCTCCAGGACGGCCCGGCCGCGGGCGGGCAGCAGCCCGTGCGAGGCGGTGTTCAGGTAGGTGACCTCCGGGGCGTACTCACCGGGGGCCAGCGGGTCGGGGGGTGTCATGGTGCCCAGTGTCGGCACGGTTCGGGGACGGGTCCATAACCACCGGGGCAGCGCTGGACCGATTTCGCGGGGCGGGCGGTTCCTGTCCTGGACGGGTCGATCGCTGCTGGGCTGCGGTGGCTGCGGTGGCCGGACGTCAGCCGGCGCGGGCCCGCAGCTTCGCGCCGGTGGCCGCCGAGAGCCGCGCGGCGGCGGCAGTCAGCGCCTCGGCCGCCGGTGCCCTGCCGAACGGGGTGACGACGATGTCGTCACCCTCGCGCTCCCAGGTCCCGGTGACCCGCCCGCCATCCACCACCACCGGCGAGATCCACCCGCCGGGGCGGCTCACGGCGGTCCGGTGCGCGGCGGGCACCAGCTCGGTGTCGGTGGTGCCCGGCCCGAGTACGTACTGGTCGAAGCCGCCGAGCAGCAGCACCTCGCGTACGGGCTTCGCGGCGGCCAGCCCGTCCAGGTCCTCGGTGCGGGCGAAGCAGCTCCGGCCGTTCACCTCGACCGGGGTGAGTTCCGCGCCGAGCTCGGCGAACCAGCGCCTGAGCACGGTCTTGCGCAGCGAGTTCCGGCTCAGCCAGGCGTCGAAGGTCTCGGGTGTGGCCGGGCCGTGGGCGCCGAGGTAGGCGGGGACGAGGGTGGCGGCGGCCGCGTCCGGCTCGGGCAGCCCCGGCCAGCCTGTGACGGCCCGCGCCGGGCTGGTGAAGGTGACCCGGCTCCCCCGCGCGGGCCCGTGGCACAGGATCCCCTGCCAGGCCAGCGGTTTGAGCACCGCACCCCAGCCGGAGCGCAGCTGCTCGTCCAGGTGCGCGAGCGCGGGCCGGGCGACCACTTCGGCGACCAGCTCCTCCCGGGAGAGCGCGGCGTCGGCCAGGATCTCCTCGACGGCCGCGCCGAGCGCGGTGATCTGCTCCGGCGTCGCGCCGAAGTTCCGCGTCCACACCGGCTTCTCCCAGGTGCGCGCCGAGGCGACGAGCGCGAGCGCGGCGGCCGCCTGCTCGGCGGTGAGCACGTGCAGCGTCCCGCGCATGGCCCAGGTGCGCAGCACCTTTCGCGCCCCGAGCGCCTCCGCAACGGCATCGGCGGCCGGTTCGGCCGAGCGCAGCGCGACCGCCAGCTCGGCGGCCGAGGCCACCTGGGCCTGAACCCCGGCCAGCCGCCGCACGATCTCGACCGCGGAGTCGGCCGGCTCGACCAGGAACTGCCTGCGCAACCGCCACGCGAACACCTGCTCGGCGGTCAGCCGGATCACGGGATCCTCGGCGTCCGGCGCGCGGCGAGCCCGCGCAGCGCGGCCCGCAGCCCGGCGCTCTGCTCGGCGCCGATCAGCTCGACGAAATGACCGAAGACCAGGTCGGCGCGGCCGCCGGAGCCGAGCGCGTCCGCCATCACCCTGGCGCTGTGCTCCTCGCGGGTGAGGGTGGGCCAGTAGCGGTAGGCCTTGCCCGCGCGCTCCCTGGCCAGCCAGCCCTTGCGGTGCAGGTTGTCCATGGTCGACATGACGGTGGTGTAGGCGATGTCGCGTTCGCCGGCGAGCTCCTCGTGGATCTCCCTGACCGTGGTCGACTCGGTATCGCGCTCCCAGAGCCGATCCATGACGACCGCCTCCAGCTCGCCGAGACCCCGCACCGCTCTTCTCCTCCCGCCGGGCCGCTCCAGTGCCGGATCAGCGTACCGGGCAGGACCGGCGGATCCGCCCGCATACCGGACATCAGACCACCCAGTATGCGAACATATGTTCGTGTCCGGCGACGGCGATATCCCTCCGGCGACGCCACGGCAACGGATCAGCACCCGGGCCGAGGCGTCGATCCTGCACGCCGACCTGGACTCCTTCTACGCCTCGGTGGAGCAGCGCGACGATCCCGCGCTGCGCGGCAAACCCGTGATCGTCGGCGGCGGCGTGGTGCTGGCCGCGAGCTACGAGGCCAAGGCGCGCGGCATCCGGACCCCGATGGGCGGCGCGCAGGCGCGCGGGCTCTGCCCCGAGGCGATCACCGTCCCGCCCCGGATGGCGGCGTACGCGGAGGCGAGCAGGCGGGTGTTCGAGATCTTCCACGACACCACGCCGGTGGTCGAGGGCATCTCGATCGACGAGGCGTTCCTCGACGTGGGCGGGTTGCGCCGGATCGCGGGCGAGCCGGTCGGCATCGCGGAGCGGCTGCGGGTGAGGGTGGCGGGCGAGGTGGGGCTGCCGATCTCGGTCGGGATCGCGCGCACCAAGTTCCTGGCCAAGGTGGCCAGCGCGGTGGCCAAGCCGGACGGTCTGCGCGCGGTGCCGCCCGGCGGCGAGCTGGAGTTCCTGCACCCGCTGCCGGTCGAGCGGCTCTGGGGGGTCGGCGCGGTGACCGCCCGCACCCTGCGCGAGCACCGGATCACCCGGGTCGGCGACCTGGCCGAGCTCGGCGAGCGCGGGCTGCGCGGCATCCTCGGCCCGGCCGCCGCGCGACACCTGCACGCCCTGTCCATGGCCCGCGATCCGCGCCGGGTCGAGACCGGCCGCAGGCGCCGCTCGATCGGGGCGCAGCGCGCGCTCGGCTCCCGGCCACGCCCGCCGGAGGAGATCGCGGCCTACCTGCACGGCCTCACCGACCGGCTCGGGCGCAGGCTGCGCGGGGCGAACCGGGTCTGCCGGACGGTCGTGCTCCGCCTGCGCTTCGCCGACTTCTCCCGCGCCACCCGCTCGCACACGCTCCCCGAGGCCACCGACGACGGCGCGGTGCTGCTGCACGCGGCCCGGCTGCTGCTGCACGCCGCGGCCCCGCTGATCGCCGACCGCGGCATCACCCTGATCGGGGTCGCGCTCACCAACCTCGGCGACGCCGGGACCGTGCAGCTCGCGCTGCCCTTCGAGCCCCGCGCCGGGCACACCCTCGACGCCACCCTGGACGACCTGCGCCGCCGCTTCGGCAGCGCCGCCGTCACCAGGGCGGCGCTGCTGCACCGCGGCGAGGGAGTCTCGGTGCCGATCCTGCCGGACTGAGCGACGGCGGGCGCCGGAGTAGCCCCCTCCTCAACTCCGGCACCGCCCGTCTGCTCAACCGTAGGAGTCGGCGGCGCGCCGGCTCGACCCTTTTCCTGCCCGATCACGGTCATTTACCGCACGGGCCGCTCGGCAGACCGCGCGGTAGATTCTTCGCTGGTGAAGGGTGAGGGAAGGGTCGTTGCGTGACGGAGTACTGCGCCGAGGAGTTCTCGGCGGACGTCGAGGATCCGACCGGCTCCTGGGTGGGCTACCTGGAGAGCAGGCAGGGCGCGGTCGGACTGACCTTTCCCGCCGTTGATTTCCGATCGACGGCGTCGGCCAGGAACGTCGGGCGGCTGCAGGCGGTCCGGTTCACGACCGGAGCGCTCGGCTACCGCCGCTCCGCGAGCCACATCCGCCGCGGTGACGGCGAGAACAGCTACCGCCTGCTGATCCCCCTGCACGGGCGCTTCCGGTTCGAGCAGGGCGAGTCCCGCGCGGTCCTGCACCCGGGCAAGGTGGGGTTCTTCCACTGGAACAGCCCGCTGTTCATGACGCACGACGAGGACATCAGCGCGCTGATCCTCACCGTGCCCGAGGGCATGGTCGACCCGGCGCGCGCCGCGAAGGCCCCCCTGACGCTGGACGAGCAGCGCCCCCTGGTGCGCGGGCTGATCGCCCAGGTGCGCTGGCTCGACGAGGCAGAGGGCTGGACCGCGGCCGATTTCAGCATCGCCTACAACAGCGTGCTCGCACAGCTGGACGGCGCCCTCAACCCCTACCCGGCGATCACCACCGGCCAGCTCGCGCAGCAGGTCGAGCGGGCGCGGGCGCTGATCGAGGAGCACGCGCACGACCGCGGCCTCACCCCCGCGGCCGTCGCAGGCATGGTCGGCATCGCCGAGCGGACCCTCTACCGCGCCTTCGAACAGGCCGGGTACCCGACACCCGGGGTGCTGCTGCGGAGCGTCCGGCTCACGCGCGCCCATCGGCGGCTGTGCGACGCACTCCCGGTCGACCTGGCCGAACTCGCCCGCCAGACCGGTTTTCCGAGCCTGCGCCGCTTCCGCGAGGCCTACCGGGAGCAGTACGGCCGCTCCCCCGCGGAGTTTCGCGCGGAACTCTTCGGCGGCGCGGGGGTGCGGAGCGCGGCCTCCTGATCAGAGCCGTTCGATGACGGTGGCGTTGGCCAGTCCGCCCGCCTCGCACATGGTCTGCAGGCCGTAGCGGCCGCCGGTCTGCTCCAGGTGGTTCACCAGGGTGGCCAGGATGCGGGTGCCGGAGGCGCCGAGCGGGTGGCCGAGGGCGATGGCGCCGCCGCGCGGGTTCAGCTTGGCCGGGTCGGCGCCGAGGTCGTGCTGCCACACCAGCGGGACCGGGGCGAACGCCTCGTTCACCTCGTAGGCGTCGATGTCGTCGATGCCGAGCCCGGCGCGGCCGAGCACCTTGCGGGTGGCCGGGATGACGGCGGTGAGCATGAGCAGCGGGTCGTCGCCGGTGACGGCGAAGGAGTGGAAGCGGGCGCGCGGGCGCAGGCCGAGCGCGCTCGCCTTCTCCTCGCTCATGATGAGCGCGGCCGAGGCGCCGTCGGTGAGCGGGGAGGAGTTGCCGGGGGTGATCGACCACTCGATCTCGGGGAAGCGCGCCCTGTGCTCGTCGTTCACGAACGCGGGGCGGAGCCCGGCCAGCTTCTCGGCGGTGGTGCCTGGCCGGATGGTCTCGTCGGCGGTGAGCGTGCCGGCGGCGACGAGTTCGTTGTCGAAGCCACCGGCCGCGGCGGTCTCGGCGGCGAGGCGGTGCGAGCGGGCGGCGAAGGCGTCGAGGGTGTCGCGGTCCAGCTTCCAGCGCGCGGCCAGGATCTCGGCGGCGGTGCCCTGCTGGATCAGCCCCTCCGGGTAGCGGTGCGCGAGCGGGGCGCCGTTGGCGTCCCTGCCCTGGGCGTTGGAGAACATGGGCGCGCGGCTCATGGACTCGACGCCGCAGGCGATGGCGATGTCGTAGGCGCCGGCGATGACGCCCTGCGCGGCGAAGTGCGCGGCCTGCTGGCTGGAGCCGCACTGCCGGTCGACCGTGGTGGCGGGCACCGATTCGGGCAGCCCGGCGGCGAGCGCGGCGGTGCGGGTGATGTTGAACGCCTGCTCGCCCGACTGGGTGACGCAACCACCGATCACATCGTCGATCAGCGCCGGGTCGATGCCGGTGCGCTCGATCAGCGTGGCGAGCACGCCGGCCAGCAGCATGGCCGGATGCACGTCGGCCAGCCCGCCTCCGGCTTTCCCCTTCCCGGACGGGGTGCGGACAATGTCGACGATGACTGCGGACGTCATGGCGGCTCCTCGCTCCGAGGCACTGCGTTCCGATCCCAAAACGCGAATGCTGATTAACTTACTGGCACTGTACGCGCCGCGGCCGCCGGTGCGGAAGGGTGCTCAGGACTGGTGCGGGGAGTCGAAGGTGCAGACTCGGCCGCCGAGCAGCAGCTGGGTGCCCGGCGCGAGCGTCATGGGGTGGCCGGGGACGGCGCGGGTCCATTCGTGGTGGCCGGCGGCGCGCAGGTGGGTGCCGTTGGTGGAGCCGCCGTCGACAACGGTGACGTCCCAGGCGATGAGCCGGATCTCGGCGTGCGCGCGCGACATGCCGCCGGAGGGGTCGGCGATCCGGATGGGCCGGGCGCCGCGTGCGGCGACGGCCTCGTGGTGTTCGGGTTCGCGGCCGAGGACCAGGTCGCCGTCGAGGACAAGGGTCTGGCCGTCGTCGAGGAGCAGGATGCCGAGCGGGGGGCGCAGGCCGTCGGTGAGGCTGCGGCCGGGGTGGTCCATGGCGAGGCCGCAGACCGCGCAGTAGGAGACCCGCGGGTCGTTGAGGTGTCTGCGCGGGCACGGGAA
Organism: Nocardia sp. NPDC057227; assembly: GCF_042669725.1. Classification (NCBI taxonomy): domain Bacteria; kingdom Bacillati; phylum Actinomycetota; class Actinomycetes; order Mycobacteriales; family Nocardiaceae; genus Nocardia; species Nocardia sp. NPDC057227. Next base: position 30,388 of record NZ_JBHUXA010000010.1, read on the forward strand.
GCCCTGCACGACGACGCCGCCGATGCGGTCGGCGGTCGGTGCGGGCGGGGCCGGTTCGCGGACCGCGTCGGCGGCGCTCGGGACGACGGTGTCCTCGAGGTCGGCGGGGATCAGGGGGCGCGGGGTGGTGGTGGGGCGGGGGTCGCGGGGCGGGTCGGGGCGCTCGGTCGGGGCGTTCGCCTTGTTCAGCACGACGCCGGTGCGGAGCCGGGCCTCGGTCGGCCGGAGCAGGGCGGGGCCGTGCCCGTCGCCGTCGGTCCAGAGCACCGCGGCCGCGCCGGGGACGGTGCCGCCGCTCAGCCCGAACACCCCGCGCACCGGCAGGTTCTCGACCTCCCGCTCCGGCTCGTCGACGTAGAGCCCGATGCCGACCGCGGGCGCCGGGGTGACCAGCCGGTCGACGGTGAACCCGGCGTCGCGGCCGCGCAGGATCTCGGTGCGCCGCTCGGCGTCGAGCACCGCGCGCACCCCGCCGTGCAGGAACACCGCCACCCCGGCGCCGACCGGGGTGAGCACCCCGAACTCGACGCTCTCCCCGTCGGGGAGCCCCATGAGCCAGGTGGTGGCGAGGCGGGCGAAGGCGCGGCCGGGGTTCTCCGGGTCGTCGGCGGTGGCGGCGGCGATCAGCTCGAGTACCGCTCCGGTGTGCCGCCAGGCTCGCGAGATCGCGGTCACCGGTGTCTCCGCGCGGTGCGCGACCACCGCGACGACGCCGTCCGCGACGGCCACAACGTGCCGCCCCGGCACGACCTCCACCTGCGCGGTTCCCGCGAGGCTCCGCATGCGCGCCCCCTCGCCGACGACGGTCCGGCAGTGCCGGAGCTGTTCTCGGCAAATGCTAGAGCACCGAGGGGGTTCGCACCCGGCGCGCCGGGCGATCCGGGCGAACCTGCCACGCGTGCGGCCGGGCCGGACGTACCATTCCGGGCGTGGACGCTATCGCTCGCCCGCTTCGGGTCCTGGTCTACAGCAACGATGCCGACACCAGGGAACAGGTGATGACGGCCGTCGGCCGCAGGCCGTCGGGTGAGCTACCCGAGTTCTCGTATCTCGAGGTGGCGACCGGGGCCGTCGTGCTGGAGCGGGTCGATGCCGGGGACGTGGATCTCGCGATCCTGGACGGGGAGTCGGCGCCGATCGGCGGGCTCGGGTTGGCGAAGCAGCTCAAGGACGAGATCTCCGACTGCCCGCCGGTGCTGGTGCTGACCGGGCGGGCCGATGATGCCTGGCTGGCCACCTGGTCGCGCGCCGAAGCGGCGGTGCCGCATCCCATCGATGCGTTTCGGTTGGTCGATGCCATCGTGGCCGTTCTGCGGGGACGTAACGCCGCGTAGTCCGGCTCCCGCCGCGGGATCCGCGCCTCGACGTGACGGCGCGTCAGCGAACATCGAGCGATCTATTCATGTGTGATCGGCATGACTCACCCCGGCCGATCCGGTAGCGCCGAACTCCTCGACTCCGTCGATAGCGATCATGCTCCAACCTTGCGGAGCACGCGAGATTACCCCCACCTCGCTCATGAATCGCAGTCGCGAATTCGATCAAACCGCACCCCGGGAACCGAACCGGACACCAACCGCCGGTTGTACTCTGTGCCCTATCTCACAGAGACGTGGAGTCCCGCATAGCGGGCGAGCCGCCGACCCCAGCTCTCGAGGAGGGGAAGTGCCGTCGTGAACACCGAACTGCCCGCTCTGATTCTCGGCGGCCTCGCCGCCGGGTTCGCGATCTTCTCGATCGGGCTCGCCGCCGTGATCGGCCCCAAGCGCTTCAACCGGGCGAAGCTGGAGCCGTACGAGTGCGGGATCGAGCCGACCCCGCACGCGGTCGGCGGTGGTCCGGGAACGGCTGCGGGCCAGCGCTTCCCGGTGAAGTACTACCTGACCGCCATGCTCTTCATCATTTTCGACATCGAGATCGTCTTCCTCTACCCGTGGGCGGTGCACTTCGACGCGCTCGGGGTGTTCGGGCTCGCGGCGATGGCGTTGTTCGTGCTGAACGTCTCGGTGGCCTACGCCTACGAATGGCGCCGCGGCGGGCTCAGCTGGGACTGAGCGGCGCACCCGACTACCGAGGACACACCATGGGTCTGGAAGAGAAACTGCCGAGCGGGTTCCTGCTGAGCACCGTCGAGGATCTGGCCGGGTACATGCGCAAGGGGTCGCTGTGGCCCGCCACCTTCGGGCTGGCCTGCTGCGCGATCGAGATGATGGCGACCGGCGGCGGCAAGTTCGATATCGCCCGGTTCGGGATGGAGGCGTTCCGGGCGTCGCCGCGGCAGGCGGATCTGATGATCGTGGCGGGGCGGGTGAGCCAGAAGATGGCGCCGGTGCTGCGCCAGGTCTACGACCAGATGACCGAGCCGAAATGGGTGCTGGCCATGGGGGTCTGCGCCTCGTCGGGCGGCATGTTCAACAACTACGCGATCGTGCAGGGCGTGGACCACGTGGTCCCGGTGGACATCTACCTGCCCGGCTGTCCGCCGCGCCCGGAGATGCTGCTGAACGCGATCCTGGCGCTGCACGCCAAGATCCAGGAGACCCCGCTCGGGGTGAACCGTGAGGAAGCGGTCAAGGCGGCCGAGGCGGCGGCGCTTGCCTCGACGCCCACCATCCGGATGGAGGGGTTGCTCCGATGAACGCGCCACGCTCGGAATCGGATTCGGGTGGGCGGGACGACGCGAAGCCCGCGAGCGACCGGGTCTCCCCCGGCCCCGGACCGGACGGCCCCGATGCCGCGAAAGCCGCGAGTGCTCCGGCCGACGCCGCCGCGACAGCGGGCCCGGAGGGGACCGTTCCCGAACCGGGCGACCCCGAGGTGATCGGCGTGCGGCACGGCATGTTCGGCGTGCGCGGCAGCGGTGACACCTCCGGGTACGGCGGGCTGGTCCGCCCGGTGAGCCTGCCCGGCGGTACCCAGCCCCCGTACGGCGGCTGGTTCGACGGCGCGATCGCGACGCTGCGCGCGGCGCTCGGCCCGGTGGCGCTGGAGCAGGCGCTGGAGAAGGTGATCGTCTTCCGCGGCGAGCTCACCCTGCACGTGCACCGCGAGCACCTGCCGCTGGTGGCGCGGGCGCTGCGCGACGACGAGGGGCTGCGCTTCGAGCTGTGCCTCGGCGTGAACGGCGTGCACTACCCCGACGACGCGGGCCGTGAGCTGCACGCGGTCTACCAGCTGTCCTCGATCACGCACGGCTACCGGCTGCGGGTGGAGGTCTCGGCGCCGGACGCCGACCCGCACATCCCGTCGCTGTTCGAGATCTACCCGACCACCGACTGGCACGAGCGCGAGACCTACGACTTCTTCGGCATCGTCTTCGACGGGCATCCCTCGCTGACCCGCATCACCATGCCGGACGACTGGCGGGGGCACCCGCAGCGCAAGGACTACCCGCTCGGCGGGATCCCGGTCGAGTACAAGGGCGCGCGGATCCCGCCGCCCGACCAGCGGAGGGCCTACAGCTGATGAACCACACCGATATCGACAACCGCCCGAAGCACGCCAGGCCCGAGGCCGAGCCGCCGATGGTGACGCTCGCCGGGCAGGACTGGGACCAGGTCGGCGCCGTGCTGGAGAGCGTCGCCGAGGAACGCATCGTGGTGAACATGGGGCCGCAGCACCCCTCCACGCACGGCGTGCTGCGGCTGATCCTGGAGATCGAGGGCGAGACCGTGGTGGAGGCGCGCTGCGGCATCGGCTACCTGCACACCGGGATCGAGAAGAACCTGGAGTTCCGCAACTGGACCCAGGGCGTCACCTTCGTGACCCGGATGGACTACCTCTCCCCGTTCTTCAACGAGACCGCCTACTGCCTCGGGGTCGAGCGGCTGCTCGACATCACCGAGGCGATCCCGGAGCGCGCCACGGTGGTCCGGGTGCTGCTCATGGAGCTGAACCGGATCTCCTCGCACCTGGTGGCGCTGGCCACCGGCGGCATGGAGCTGGGCGCGCTCACCGCCATGCTCTTCGGTTTCCGGGAGCGCGAACTCATCCTCGACGTCTTCGAGACGGCCACCGGGCTGCGGATGAACCACGCTTACATCCGCCCGGGCGGGCTGGCCCAGGACTTCCCGGACGAGGCCGTCACCAAGGTCCGCGACCTGCTCACGCTGCTGCCGAAGCGGCTGCGCGAGCTGGAGCTGCTGCTCAGCAGCAACCCGATCTGGAAGGCGCGCACCAAGGGCATCGGCTACCTGGATCTGACCGGCTGCATGGCGCTCGGCATCACCGGCCCGGTGCTGCGCTCGGCCGGGCTGCCGCACGATCTGCGCCGCGCGCACCCGTACTGCGGGTACGAGAGCTACGAGTTCGACATCCCGACCGCCGCGGGCTGCGACTGCTACGGCCGCTACCTGATCCGGGTGGAGGAGATGAAGGAGTCGCTCAAGATCGTCGAGCAGTGCCTGGACCGGCTGCGGCCGGGCCCGGTCATGGTGGACGACCGGAAAATCGCCTGGCCCGCGGATCTGACGGTCGGGACGGACGGGCTCGGCAATTCGCCGAAGCACATCGGCAAGATCATGGGGTCGTCGATGGAGGGGTTGATCCACCACTTCAAGCTGGTCACCGAGGGGATCCGGGTGCCGGCGGGGCAGGTGTACTCGGCGGTGGAGTCGCCGCGCGGGGAGCTCGGGGTGCACATGGTCTCCGACGGCGGCACGCGGCCGTACCGGGTGCACTACCGCGACCCCTCGTTCACGAATCTGCAGGCGGTGGCGGCGATGTGCGAGGGCGGGCTGGTGGCGGATGTGATCGCCGCGGTCGCCAGCATCGACCCGGTGATGGGCGGGGTGGACCGATGACCGAGATCCTGCTGCGGCTCTCCACCCGGCCCGACCCGTACCCGGAGGCGGTGCGCGCGCGGCTCGCCCGCGACGCCGAGGTGATCGTCGCCCGCTACCCGCACCCCCGCTCGGCGCTGCTGCCGCTGCTGCACCTGGTGCAGGCCGAGGAGGGGTTCGTCTCGGCGACCGGCATCGATTTCTGCGCGCAGCTGCTCGGGCTGACCGCGGCCGAGGTGACCGCGGTGGCGACCTTCTACTCCATGTACCGGCGCACGCCGACCGGCGACTACCACGTCGGGGTGTGCACCAACACGCTCTGCGCGGTGCTCGGCGGGGACGCCATCCTGGCGCGGCTGCGCGAGCACCTCGGCATCGAGCACGGGCAGACCACGCCCGACGGCGCGGTCACGCTCGAGCACATCGAGTGCAACGCGGCCTGCGACTACGCGCCGGTGGTCATGGTGAACTGGGAGTTCTTCGACAACCAGACGCCGGATTCGGCGCAGGCGCTGGTGGACGCGCTGCGCGCGGGCGACCAGGTGGTGCCGACCCGCGGCGCCCCGCTCTGCCGCTTCCGCGACACCGCGCGCATTCTCGCCGGCTTCCCGGACGAGCGCCCCGGCGCCCTGGACGGCATGGCCGGTGAACCGACCCTCGCGGGTCTCCAGGTCGCCCGCGAGCAGGGCATGACCGCCCCCGAGCCGCCCGGCGCGGAGGGACCCCGATGACCGCCCGCGCCGCCGCGCCGGCTTCGCGCCACCCCGCCGCTATCGAGGAGTGTCCGGCATGACCGCACTGACCCCGGTGCTCAGCAAGCACTGGGACTCCCCCCGCTCCTGGACGCTGGACACCTACCACGAGCACGGCGGCTACGACGCCATGCGCACCGCGCTCTCGATGGCCCCGGACGCGGTGATCCAGCTGGTCAAGGACTCCGGGCTGCGCGGCCGCGGCGGCGCGGGCTTCCCCACCGGCACCAAGTGGAGCTTCATCCCGCAGGGCCCCGGCCCGGACGGCACCGTCCCCCCGCACTACCTGGTGGTCAACGCCGACGAGTCGGAGCCGGGCACCTGCAAGGACATCCCGCTCATGCTGGCGACCCCGCACGCCCTGGTCGAGGGCGCGATCATCGCCGCCTACGCGATCCGCGCGAGCCACGCCTTCATCTACGTGCGCGGCGAGGTGGTCCCGGTGCTGCGCCGCCTCCAGGCCGCCACCGCCCAGGCCTACGCCGCCGGCTACCTGGGCCGCAACATCCTCGGCTCCGGCTACGACCTGGAGCTGGTCGTGCACGCCGGGGCCGGCGCCTACATCTGCGGCGAGGAGACGGCGCTGCTGGACTCGCTGGAGGGCAGGCGCGGCCAGCCCCGGCTGCGCCCCCCGTTCCCCGCGGTCGCCGGGCTCTACGCCCGCCCGACGGTGGTCAACAACGTGGAGTCGATCGCGAGCGTCCCGCCGATCATCCGCAACGGCATCGACTGGTTCCGCTCGATCGGCAGCGCGAAGTCCCCCGGTTTCACCCTGTACTCGCTCTCCGGGCACGTGGCCCGGCCGGGCCAGTACGAGGCGCCGCTGGGGATCACGCTGCGCGAGCTGCTCGGTTACGCGGGCGGGGTGCGGGCGGGGCACCGGGTGAAGTTCTGGACCCCGGGCGGCTCGTCGACGCCGCTGTTCACCGACGACCACCTCGACGTCCCGCTGGACTACGAGAACGTCGCCGCGGCGGGCTCCATGCTCGGCACCAAGGCACTGCAGATCTTCGACGAGACCACCTGCGTGGTGCGCGCGGTGCTGCGCTGGACCGAGTTCTACGCGCACGAGTCCTGCGGCAAGTGCACCCCGTGCCGGGAGGGCACGTACTGGCTGGTCCAGCTGCTGCGCCGGCTGGAGACCGGGGACGGCACCGAAGCCGATCTGGACACGCTGCTCGATCTCTGCGACAGCATCGACGGCAAGTCGTTCTGCGCGCTCGGCGACGGCGCGGTGAGCCCGATCCTGTCCTCGCTGAAGTACTTCCGCACGGAGTACCTGGAGCACCTGCGCCGCGGCGCCTGCCCGTTCGACCCCGCCGCCTGCACGGCCTGGGCGGACGGCGGCTGGCAGAAAGCGGGAACGGACGCCGAACCGACAGCACAGCAGGAGACGCCATGACCGCCACCGTGCCGGGCACCGGCCGCGAGCAGGCCGTCACCGACCTGGTGACGCTGACCATCGACGACACCGAGATCAGCGTGCCGAAGGGCACGCTGCTGATCCGCGCCGCGGAGCTGGTCGGCATCCAGATCCCGCGCTTCTGCGACCACCCGCTGCTGGACCCGGTCGGCGCCTGCCGCCAGTGCCTGGTGGAGGTGGAGGGGCAGCGCAAACCGATGGCGTCCTGCACCGTCGCGGTGACCGACGGCATGGTGGTGCGCACCCAGCTCACCTCGGCGGCGGCGAACCGCGCCCAGGAGGGCGTGATGGAGCTACTGCTCATCAACCACCCGCTGGACTGCCCGGTCTGCGACAAGGGCGGCGAGTGCCCGCTGCAGAACCAGGCCATGTCGTCGGGGCGCACCGAGTCCCGCTTCGACGGCGTGAAACGCACCTACCCCAAGCCGATCCCGCTCTCCACCGCCGTGCTGCTGGACCGGGAGCGCTGCGTGCTCTGCGCGCGCTGCACCCGCTTCGCCCAGCAGGTGGCGGGCGACCCGTTCATCGAGCTGATGGATCGCGGTGCGCTGCAGCAGGTCGGCACCGCCGAGTCGGAGCCGCTGGACTCCTACTTCTCCGGCAACACCGTGCAGATCTGCCCGGTCGGCGCGCTCACCGGCACCGCCTACCGGTTCCGGGCGCGCCCGTTCGACCTGGTGTCGAGCCCGAGCGTGTGCGAGCACTGCGCGTCGGGGTGCGCGCAGCGCACCGACCACCGGCGCGGGAAGGTGCTGCGCCGCCTGGCCGGGGACGACCCGCAGGTCAACGAGGAGTGGAACTGCGACAAGGGCCGCTGGGCCTTCGCCTACGCCACCGAGCGCGACCGGATCACCACCCCGCTGGTCCGCGGCGCCGACGGCGAGCTGGCCCCCGCCTCCTGGTCCGAGGCGCTGGCGATCGCCGCGACGGGGCTGAGCGAGGCGCGCGGCGCGGCCGGGGTGCTGGTCGGCGGCCGGGCGACCGAGGAGGACGCCTACGCCTACGCCAAGTTCGCGCGGGTCGCGCTCGGCTCCAACGACATCGACTTCCGGGCGCGGCCGCACTCGGCGGAGGAGGCGGAGTTCCTGGCGGCGCTGGTGGCCGGGCGCGGGGTCGGCGTCGACTACGCGAGCCTGGAGCGGGCGCCGATCGTGCTGCTCGCCGGGTTCGAACCGGAGGAGGAGTCGCCGATCGTCTACCTGCGGCTGCGCAAGGCCGCGCGGGCCGCGGCGCTGCCGGTCGTCGCGATCGCGCCGTTCACCTCACGCGGGCTGGCCCGGATGTCGGGTCGGCTGCTGCGCACCGAGCCGGGTGGCGAGCCTGCGCTGCTGGACGCGCTGCGCACCGACTTCGGCACCGCCGCCCGGCTTTTGCGCGAGCCGGGCGCGGTGATCATGGCCGGTGAGCGGCTGGCCGCCATCCCGGGGGCGCTCTCGGCGGTGGCGCGGCTGGCGGCGGAGTCGGGCGCGGGGCTGGCGTGGGTGCCGCGGCGGGCCGGGGAGCGCGGCGCGGTCGAGGCCGGTGCGCTGCCCGGGTTGCTGCCCGGCGGGCGCCCGGTGGCGGATCCGGCGGCGCGCGGGCAGGTGGCGGCGGCGTGGGGCGCCGAGCTGCCGGTGTCGGCGGGCCGCGACACCGCCGCGATCCTGGGCGCCGCGAGCGAATTGCGCGCCCTGCTGCTCGGCGGTGTCGATCTGGACGATCTGGCCGACCCGGTGGCGGCGCGCGCGGCGCTGGAGGCGGCGTCGTTCGTGGTGAGCCTGGAGCTGCGGCACAGCGCGGTCACCGAGTTCGCGGATGTGGTGTTCCCGGTGGCGTCGGTGGCGGAGAAGGCGGGCACCTTCCGGAACTGGGAGGGGCGGGCGCGCCCGTTCGAGGCGGCGCTGGGCGGGTCGACGGTGCGCCGCACCGCGGCGCCGCTGCCCGACCTGCGGGTGCTGCACGCGCTGGCCGAGGAGATGCGGACGCCGATCGGGTTGCGCGATGTCGCCGCGGCCCGCGCGGAGCTGGCCGGGCTCGGCCGCTGGACCGGGAGCCCGGTTCCGGCGCCGGAGCACGATCACCCGGAGCTGCCGCACCCGGAGTCCGGCTCGGCGATCCTGACCGGCTGGCGGATGCTGCTCGACCGTGGCCGCCTGCAGGACGGGGAGGACGCGCTCGCCGGGTCCGCGCGGCCCGCGGTGGTGCGGCTCTCGGCCGACACCGCCGCCGAGATCGGTGTCGCCGCGGGCGAACCGGTCACGGTGCGCACCGCGCACGGCGCGATCACCCTCCCGCTCGACATCGCCGACCTGCCCGACCGGGTCGTCTGGCTGCCCTGGAATTCCCCGGGCAGCACCGTCGGCGCGACCCTGCGCGCCCACCCCGGCGACGTGGTCTCGATCGGCCCGGCCGAAGAGGAGCTCCGATGAACGGCGTGTTCGGCACCGACCCGCTGTGGCTGGTGCTGCTGAAAGCGGTGGGCGTCTTCGTCTTCGCCATCATGATCCCGCTGATCGCGGTGCTGGCCGAGCGCAAGGTCGTCGCCCGCATGCAGATGCGGATCGGCCCGAACCGGACCGGCCCGTTCGGCATCCTGCAGTCCATCGCCGACGGCGCCAAGATGGCGCTGAAGGAGGACATCATCCCGGCGGTGGTGGACCGGCCGATCTTCATCATGGCGCCGATCATCTCGGTGATCCCGGCGTTCATGGCCTTCGCGGTGATCCCGTTCGGCCCGGAGGTCTCGATCTTCGGGCACACCACCGCGCTGCAGCTGACCGATATGCCGGTGGCGGTGCTCTACATCCTGGCCGTCACCTCGATCGGGGTGTACGGGATCGTGCTGGCCGGCTGGTCGTCGGGGTCGACGTACCCGCTGCTGGGCGGGTTGCGCTCGACCGCGCAGGTGATCTCCTACGAGATCGCCATGGCGCTCTGCTTCGCGACGGTGTTCCTGCTCTCCGGCACCATGGCGACCTCGGGGATCGTGGCCGCGCAGACCGGCACCTGGTACGTCTTCCTGCTGCTTCCCTCGTTCCTGATCTACTGCGTGGCCATGGTCGGCGAGACCAACCGGGCCCCGTTCGACCTGCCCGAGGCCGAGGGCGAGCTGGTCGGCGGCTTCCACACCGAGTACTCCTCGCTGAAGTTCGCCATGTTCATGCTGGCCGAGTACGTGAACATGGGCACCGTCTCGGCGCTGGCGACGACGCTGTTCCTCGGTGGCTGGCGGGCACCGTGGCCGCTGAACATGTGGGCGGGCGCGAACGCGGGCTGGTGGCCGCTGCTGTGGTTCACGCTCAAGGTGTGGGCGTTCCTGTTCGTCTTCGTCTGGCTGCGCGGCACGCTGCCCCGGCTGCGCTACGACCAGTTCATGAACCTGGGCTGGAAGCTGCTCATCCCGACCGCGCTGCTCTGGGTGATGGTGGTGGCGACGGCCCGGGTGCTCGGCAACGAGGGGTATCCGGTCGAGACCCCGATCCTGGTGCTGGTCGGCCTGGCGATCACCGCGGGCATGATCGCGCTGTTCCTGCGCGCGGGCCGGGCTCCGACGATCCCGGACGAACCGGCCGAGACCGGGCCGCCGCCACCGGAGTTTGGGCGGCACGGCGCGGTGTACCTGGGGTTCCCGACCCCGCCGGTGCCCGCCGGGCTGACCCACGCCGATGCCGCGACCGGCGGGCTGCTGGAGCCGCTGGCCGGGTTCGCGGTGACGGCGGCGACGATGTTCAAGAAGCCGATGACCGAGTTCTACCCGGAGCAGAAGGTGCCGACCGCGCCCCGCTACCACGGGCGGCACCAGCTGAACCGGCACCCGGACGGGCTGGAGAAGTGTGTGGGCTGCGAGCTCTGCGCGTGGGCCTGCCCGGCGGACGCGATCTTCGTCGAGGGCGCCGACAACACCGAGGGCGAGCGGTTCTCCCCCGGTGAGCGGTACGGGCGGGTCTACCAGATCAACTACCTGCGCTGCATCGGCTGCGGGCTGTGCGTGGAGGCCTGCCCGACCCGGGCGCTGACCATGATCAACGACTACGAGCTCACCGACGACAACCGCGCGGCGCTCATCTTCGAGAAGGACGAGCTGCTCGCCCCGCTGGGGCCGGGTATGGCGGCGCCGCCGCACGCCATGGTGCCCGGCACCGACGAGGGTGACTACTACCGCGCGGGCGTCACCGGCGACCTGCCCGATCCCGGCCCCGCGGCCAGGGTGGCGGCACCGGTCACCGCCCCCGAGCCGGTCGCCGCCACGAGCACCGGAGGTGCTCGATGAGCGCGCTGTCGACCCTGGCCGCGGACCTCCCGTCCACCGGAACCGGTGAGGCGGTGCAGTTCTGGATCCTGGCCCCGGTGGCGATCCTGGGCGCGCTCGGCATGGTCTTCGCCCGCAAGGCGGTGCACTCGGCGCTCTGCCTGGCGGCGACGATGATCATCCTGGCGATCTTCTACATCGCGCAGGACGCCCTGTTCCTGGGCGTGGTGCAGATCGTGGTCTACACCGGCGCGGTGATGATGCTGTTCCTGTTCGTGCTCATGCTGGTCGGCGTCGACTCCGCGGAGTCGCTCACCGAGACGCTGCGCGGGCAGCGGGTGGCGGCGACGGTGGTCGGGCTCGGCTTCGGCGCACTGTTCGTGGCCGGGCTCTCCCGCGGTGTCCGCGCGGCCGAGATCTCCTTCCCGGCCGCGGGTTTCCCGGGCCGGGACGTGATCGCGGAGCTGGCCGAGCTGATCTTCCTGCGCTACGTGTGGGCCTTCGAGCTGACCGGCGCGCTGCTGATCACCGCGACCATCGGCGCCATGGTGCTGGCGCACCGCGAGCGCTTCGGCCCGCGGCTGAACCAGCGCGAGCTGGCCAGGCGCCGCTTCCACGGCGGCGGCATGCGCCCGACCCCGCAGCCCACCCCCGGCGTGTACGCCAGGCACAACGCCGTCGATGTCCCGGCCCGGCTGCCGGACGGCTCGTTCGCCGAGCAGTCGGTGAGCACGATCCTGCGGCAGCGCAAGGACAAGGCGCTCACCGATCCGACGGTGCTCGACGAGGAGGAGAACCGGTGAACCCCGCGAACTATCTGTTCCTGTCGGCGCTGCTGTTCACCATCGGTGCCGCGGGGGTGCTGTTGCGGCGCAACGCGATCGTGGTGTTCATGTGCGTCGAGCTCATGCTGAACGCGGTGAACCTGGCGTTCGTGACCTTCGCCCGCCTGCACGCGAACCTGGAGGGCCAGGTCTTCGCCTTCTTCACCATGGTGGTGGCCGCGGCCGAGGTGGTGGTGGGGCTGGCGATCATCATGACCATCTTCCGTGCCCGCCGCTCGACCTCGGTCGACGACGCCAGTCTGCTGCGGTTCTGACATGGACACCGTGACGCTCTGGCTGCTGCCCGCGCTGCCGCTGGCAGGCGCGGCCGTCCTGCTGCTGCTCGGCCACCGCGCCGACCGCTGGGGCCACTGGCTCGGCTGCGCGACCGCGCTGGCCGCCTTCACGCTGGCCGCGGGGGCCTTCGTGGCCATGCTCGGCCGGGCCACGGCCGACCGCGCGATCGGCGCCGACCTGTACTCCTGGGTCCCGGTGGACGGGCTGCAGGTGGATCTGGCGCTGCGCCTGGACCAGCTCTCGATGTGTTTCGTGCTGCTGATCACCGGGGTCGGGTCGCTGATCCACATCTACTCGACCGGCTACATGAAGGACGACCCGGGCCGGCGCCGCTTCTTCGGCTTCCTGAACCTGTTCCTCGGCGCCATGCTGCTGCTGGTGCTCGCGGACAACTTCCTGGTGCTCTACCTGGGCTGGGAGGGCGTCGGGCTGGCCTCGTACCTGCTGATCGGGTTCTGGTTCCACAAGCCGTCGGCGGCGACCGCGGCGAAGAAGGCGTTCGTGGTGAACCGGGTCGGCGACACCGGTCTGGCGATCGCGATGATGATCATGTTCGCCACCTTCGGCTCGGTCGACTTCGGCACCGTCTTCGCCGGAGTGCCGGGTGCGAGCGAGGGGACGGTGCTGGCGCTGGGGCTGCTGCTCCTGCTGGCGGCGTGCGGCAAGTCGGCGCAGGTGCCGCTGCAGTCCTGGCTCGGCGACGCCATGGAGGGCCCGACCCCGGTCTCGGCGCTCATCCACGCCGCCACCATGGTCACCGCCGGTGTTTACCTGATCGCCCGCTGCCACGCCATCTACGACCTCTCCGCGGGCGCCAGGCTGGCGGTGGTGCTGGTCGGGGCGGTGACGCTGCTGTTCGGCGCGATCATCGGCTGCGCCAAGGACGACATCAAGAAGGCGCTGGCCGCCTCCACCATGAGCCAGATCGGCTACATGGTGCTGGCCGCGGGGCTCGGCCCGGCCGGCTACGCCTTCGCCATCCTGCACCTGCTCACGCACGGTTTCTTCAAGGCGGGGCTGTTCCTCGGCGCCGGGTCGGTCATGCACGCGATGAACGACGAGACCGATATGCGCCGCTACGGCGCGCTGCGGGCGGCGCTGCCGATCACCTTCGCCACCTTCGGCCTCGGCTACCTGGCGATCATCGGGGTGCCGCCGTTCGCCGGGTTCTTCTCCAAGGACAAGATCATCGAGGCGGCCTTCGCCGAGCCGGGCGCGGCCGGGTTCGCGCTGGGCGCGGTCACGCTGCTCGGCGCGGGGCTGACCGCGTTCTACATGACCCGGGTCATGCTGCTCACCTTCTTCGGCGAGCGCCGCTGGGCCGAGGACGCGCACCCGCACGAGGCCCCGGCCTCGATGACCGGGCCGATGATCGTGCTGGCGTTCGGCTCGGTCGGCGCGGGCGGGCTGCTGGTGATCGGCTCCGGCTTGCAGACCTGGCTGGCCCCGGTGGTCGGCGAGGCGCACGGCGAGCACACGATCCCGGCCTGGGTGGTGACGCTGCTGGCGCTGGCCACGGTCACCGTCGGTGTCGCGGTCGCGGTGCGGCTCTACGCGCGGCGCCAGGTGCCGCGCACCGCGCCCGAACCGGTGTCGGCGCTGACCACCGCGGCGCGGCGTGACCTCTACGGCGACGCGGTGAACGAGGCGGCGTTCATGCGGCCAGGGCAGCACCTGACCCGCTCGCTGGTCTTCGTCGACGCCCGCGGCATCGACGGCGTGGTGAACAGCACCGCGGCCGGGATCGGCGGGCTCTCGGCCCGGTTGCGGCGCGCGCAGACCGGTTTCGTGCGCTCCTACGCGCTGTCCATGTTCACCGGCGCGGCCCTGGTGGCCGCAGCCCTGCTGGCGGTGAGGATCTGGTGAACGATTTCCCCTGGTTGACGGTGCTCTGGCTGGTCCCGGCCGGAGGCGCGCTGCTGGCCGCGGTGATGCCGGCCGCGCGCCCGGCCGCGGCGCGGTACGTCGCGCTCGGCGCGGCGCTGCTCACGCTGGCGGTCGCGGCCGGGGTGGCGGTGGGTTTCGAGCCGGGCGCGGGCCGCTACCAGTTCGTCGAGGAGCACGAGTGGATCCCGGCCTTCGGCGCCGGCTACACCCTCGGCGTGGACGGCATCGCGCTGGTGCTGGTGCTGCTCACCGCCGCGCTCATGCCGCTGCTGCTGCTCGCGGGCTGGCACGACGGCCGCGCCGCGGGCGCGGGGCCGCGCGCCACGCACACCTATGTGGCGCTGATGCTGGTGGTCGAGGCGATGGTGCTGCTCTCCTTCACCTCGCTCGACATCCTGCTGTTCTACGTGTTCTTCGAGGCCATGCTGATCCCGATGTACTTCCTCATCGGCGGTTTCGGCCCGCGCACCGGCGACGAGCAGGCGCGGCAGCAGCGTTCGCGGGCGGCGGTGAAGTTCCTGCTGTACAACCTGTTCGGCGGGCTGGTGATGCTGGCGGCGGTGATCGGGCTCTACGTGCTCACCGCGCGCGAGGGGCTGGGCGCGGACGGCGGCGGCACCTTCGACATGCGGATCGTGGCGGAGGCGGCGGCGAACGGGCAACTGGGCGCGGCGGCGCCGGTGCTGGACGCGCTGTTCCTCGGGTTCCTGTTCGCGTTCGCGGTGAAGGCGCCGCTGTGGCCGCTGCACACCTGGCTGCCCGGGGCGGCGGTGGCGGCGACCCCGGCGGGCGCGGTGCTGATGATGGCGGTGGTGGACAAGGTCGGCACCTTCGGCATGCTGCGCTACAGCCTGCCGCTGTTCCCGGACTCCGCGCGCTCCTACGCGCCGGTGATCGTCACCCTTGCGGTGATCGGCATCCTGTACGGGGCGCTGCTGGCGATCGGGCAGACCGACATCATGCGGCTCATCGCCTACACCTCGATCTCGCACTTCGGATTCATCATCCTCGGCATCTTCGCCATGACCGGGCAGGCCCAGACCGGCGCCACGCTCTACATGGTGAACCACGGGATCTCCACGGCGGCACTGTTCCTGGTGGCCGGGTTCCTGGTGTCGCGGCGGGGCAGCACGCTGATCGCCGACTACGGCGGGGTGCAGAAGGTGGCTCCGGTGCTGGCGGGCAGTTTCTTCGTGGCCGGGCTGGCGACGCTGTCGCTGCCCGGGCTGGCGCCGTTCGTCAGCGAGTTCCTGGTCCTGGTCGGCACCTTCACCCGCTACCAGGTGGCGGCGATCGTGGCGGCGGGCGCGCTGGTGCTGGCCGCGATCTACATCCTGTGGCTGTACCAGCGGCTGATGACCGGGCCGGTGCGGGAGGAGAACGCGACGCTGCCGGATCTGGTGCCGCGCGAGCTGCTGGTGGTGGCGCCGCTGCTGGCCGCGCTGCTCGTGCTCGGCGTGTATCCGAAGCCGGTGCTGGAGCTGGTGGATCCCGCGGTCCAGCAGACGCTGACCTCGGTCGGCGTGCAGGACCCGGTCCCCGCTGTTCCGTCGGCGAATGCCGGGAAGGAACCGAAATGAGCTCTCCGACGATGTCTCTCGCCGCCGCGCTGCCCGCGCCGAGTATCGAGTACGGGCTGCTCTCCCCCATGCTGCTGGTCTTCGCGGCCGGGGTGCTCGGGGTGCTGGTGGAGGCGTTCGCGCCGCGCAGGTCGCGCTACACCCTGCACCTGGTGCTCGCGCTGTCCGCGCTGGTGGCGGCGTTCGTGGCGGTGCTGCTGCTGGCGGGCACCTCGGCGACGGCGGTGGCGGGCGCGGTCGCGGTGGACGGGGTCACGCTGTTCCTGCAGGGCGCGATCCTGGTGGTCGCGGTGCTCGGGGTGGTCTTCGCCGCCGAGCGCGGCTTCCCCGCGCCGGGCCGGGCCCGCTCGGGGCCGGGCACCTGGACCGCGGCGGCCGCCCAGCACGCCGCGCGCCGGGTGGACGCCTTCACCCCGCAGGCCGCCGCGGTGCCGGGCGGGGCCGACGAGGACGCGGCCGCGCGCGCCGGGATCGCCGCCACCGAGGTGTTCCCGCTGCTGCTGCTCGCGGTGGGCGGGCTGCTGCTCTTCCCGGCCTCGAACGACCTGCTGACCATGTTCGTCGCGCTCGAGGTGCTGTCGCTGCCGCTGTATCTGCTGTGCGGGCTGGCCCGGTACCGGCGGCTGCTCTCGCAGGAGGCCGCGCTGAAATATTTCCTGTTGGGCGCCTTCTCGTCGGCGTTCTTCCTGTACGGGGTGGCGTTGCTCTACGGGGCGGCGGGCACGGTGCGGTTGGCCGGGATCGGCGATGCGCTGGCCGGGCAGTCCGGGGAGCCGCTGCTGGCGCTGCTCGGGGTCGGGCTGCTGGCGGTGGGGTTGCTGTTCAAGGTGGGCGCGGTGCCGTTCCAGGCGTGGGTGCCCGACGTGTACCAGGGCGCGCCGACGCCGGTGACGGCCTTCATGGCGGCCGCGACCAAGATCGCGGCGATCGGCGCGCTGGTGCGGGTGCTGACGGTCGCGGTGCCTTCGCTGCGCGACGACTGGCGTCCGGTGCTGGCGGCGGTGTGCATCGCGACCATGGTGCTGGGCTCGGTCATGGCGGTCACCCAGACCGATGTGAAGCGGATGCTGGCGTATTCGTCGGTGGCGCACGCCGGGTTCCTGCTCACCGGCGTGGTCGCGGCGGACGACGCGGGCACCGCGGCGCTGCTGTTCTACCTGGCCGTCTACGGCCTCGGCACGCTCGCCGCGTTCGCCGCGGTGGCGCTGGTGCGCGCCCCCGACGGGTCTGAGGCGACCGCGCTGGCCGACTGGGCCGGGCTCGGCCGCCGCAACCCGTGGCTGGCAGGCGCCTTCGCGCTGCTCCTGCTCTCCTTCGCCGGAATCCCGCTCACCAGTGGCTTCGTCGCCAAGTTCGCGGTGTTCGGCGCGGCGGCCGGTGCGGGCGCGGCGGTGCTGGTGATCGTCGGCGTGCTGTGCAGCGCGGTGGCGGCGTTCTTCTACGTGCGGGTGATCGTGATGATGTTCTTCACCGACCCGCCCGCGGACGGGCCGAGTGTCATCACCCCCGCCCCGACCACCGCGGTGGTGGCGGTGGGCTCGGTCGCCACGCTGCTGCTCGGCGTCTTCCCGCAGCCGCTGCTCGAGCTGGCCGAGCGGGCGGCGGTGTTCGTGCGCTGAGGGGTCAGGACAGGAGCAGCGCCAGGGCGGCCAGCAGCCAGAGCAATTGGTACTGCAACAGAACGGGGGGCTGGTATGTGTCCATCGGGGATTCCTTCGGCGCGCTGATCCATTCACGGTAGGGCCGATGGGTGGCGCGCGACAGCCGTGACTTGTCACGCCCCCTGATCGATCCGCCAGGGTGGCAGCGTGTTGTAGGTGACCGCGCGCAGCAGCCACTCGACCGGGCCGTACGGGTGCTGCGCCGGCCACCGGCTGCTCGCCGCGTAGAGCGCCGCCACGATCAGCACCGAGACCCCGAGTACCGCGAGCGGCGGCAGCTCGTCGGCGAGCGCGAACCCGTACCCGTACCCGGTGAGCACGAGCATGAGCAGCACCGACTGGGCGATGTAGTTGCCGGCGGCCATTCGCCCGGCGGGCGCGAGGATCGCGGTCACCCGCGCGCCGGAGCGGCCGGTGGCGAGCAGCGCGATGCCCGCCAGGTAGGCGGCGGCCATCAGCGGATCGACTGCCCCCTGCACACTGCCCCAGAAGCCGGGCGCATCCCACCAGTCCAGACCAGGATCAGGAAGATCGGCGCCGGCTCGGTCTGGGCGGCGAGCGTCGAGGAGAACGAACCGGCGTACTGCTGGGCGTAGCCGGGCAGGTCGAGCACGGAGTAGAGGTCCCGCGTGTCGTTGTCGGGCAGCAGCCAGGTCGCGGTCCACGCCACCAGCAGTGCGCCCGCCAGGATCAGCGCGGCGCGGTCCCCGATTCCGCGCAGCGCGACCAGCAGCAGCCCGAGCACCGCGAACAGGGTGAGGATGTCGTTGAGCCAGAGCAGCTCGACGTGCAGCACGCCGAGCGTCAGCAGCGCGAGGCAGCGCCGCACCAGCCGCGGCGCGGGCGCCACCCCGGCGCGCTCGGCGGCCGCGATCTGCAGTGTGAACGCGTACCCGAACAGGAAACGAGGAGCGCGAACCCGCGCACGGCGTCGAGCACCGTGCTGCGCACCGTCGTGTCGATCACGATCGAACTCCAGGTGCTCACCGGTAGGCGGCGGCGACTCCGTCGATCATGCGCTCCAGCGTCTCCGAGGTCGGGGTGTCGACGACGTCGATCAGGTCGGCCGCGACCGGTACCCGGTGCCGCTCGGCGACGGCGGCGAAACCGCCGGTGCGGAAGCCGTGCTCGGCGGCGAGGCGCTGCAGGTCGGGGTCGGTGCTGAGCAGTTCGCCGACCCGGTCCCCTGCCTTGCCGAGCGGGATCACGGTGTGCTGGGAGAGCACGGTCGGCGAGGGGTAGGCGAGCACCATGCCCGGTTTCGTCTGCCCCGCGACGACGGCCTCCACGAACTGGGATTCGTAGATCCAGACCAGGGGCGCGGGACCCATTCCGGTGGCGAGGTATTCGCGGAACGGTCCCTCGCTGGTGCCTTCGGTGCGGCCCTGGCCGGCGAAGAGCCTGCCGAGCAGCGGCAGTACCCGGCGCTCGGCTTCCGCGTCGGCGACGACGGCGTTGTCGTTGGCGACGAAGCCGGCGACGGCCAGGTACATGGCGGCGGAGTTCGAGGTGCGCGGGTCGGTGGTGGAGACGAGGACGTTCTTGCGCACGGGGTAGGTGGTGTTGCCCGGGAGCCGCTCCCATTCGACGTTGTCGCGCACCAGTTGCAGGTAGCGGGCGATGTCCAGGGTCGGGATCGGGCCGGGGCGGATCACGCCGGCCGCGGTGAGCGCCTCCACGATCGGGGTGAAGGTGGCGACGGCCATGGGTGAGGAGAACGGGGTGTACTTCGTCGCGATGTTCTGTTCGCGCTGGATCCGGTCGGCTGCCGTCGCGCTGGAGGGGAAGACGAACTCGTAGCCGTCGAGGTTCAGGGTCGCGATCTGGCGGGAGCCCGCCGGTTCCACCTGCACGTTCAGGCCGTGGCGGGAGAAGACCTCCGCGACGCGGGGGTCGGCGAAGAACTCCGACTTCTCCGAGCCGACGAGGCCGCGCACGGTGACCGGGGTGGTCGCGGCGACCGGGGCCGGGTTGTCGTCGCCGGGGCGGGTGGCGGCGACGCCGAGTACCGCGGTGAGGACCAGGACGAGGCCGACGACCAGGGGGACCACGGGGCGTTCGACGGCCCATTTGCGGGCGACGCCGAAGAAGCTGAGGTGGTCGTCGGGGGTGGCGGGGATCGTGATGAACGGGATCTCCGGGGCCGCGTGCCGGGGGCCGGTGCGGGGTTCGCCGTTGCCGTTCGCCGGGGTGGGGGTGTCGGCGGGGTCCTTGCGGATTTCGCTGCCGTCGGCGGTGTGCTGCTCCGGGCCTGCGGGTCCCGTTCCCGGTGTCGATGTGACGTTCGCTGTCGCTCCGGCGGCCGCCGGATGCGATTCGGCCTGCACGGCCGCGATGGCGGTCTCGGCGCCGCTGTGCACCGCGGAGCCGACGGCATGCTCCTCGCCGCTCGGTCTCTTCGTCTCCGGGGCGACGGTCGCCCGCTCCGCGGCGGGGAGCTGCTCGAGTTCGCGGCGCGCGACGCGTTCGATGAGGATCGGGACGAACTCGCGCACGGGGTGCCCGGCGAACCGGGCGCGCACCGAGTGCACGGTGCGTTCGATCCGGTCGGCGGAGTGCGTGTCCGCGAAGTTCTCCGCCAGCGTGTCCGTCACCCGCCGGATTGCCTGTTCCTCGCGGTTTCCGCCGTCCGCCTCGCCACCCACCACAGTCTCCTCACCTCGCCCGAATGCGCCCGCGCGAGGCCGCCCCCGCCGCCGCGCCGCGGGAACCCTACTACCGGCAGGTGTCGAGGGCGTGCGTCGCCGGAGGGTCGAATGCGTTGCGCGGACACCTGTTTCGCGGTGCCCGCCACGGCGGAAAGCGCTGGTCCGCAGCGGAACCCGGGCGGCGGCGACCGTGCGGCGAACGAGGGTGTCGCAGCGAAGATTTCACCTGCTCTCCGCCCGGGCGACGGTCGGTGTTCGGGCCGCGTTACCCGGTCAGCGCGGCTGGGCGAGCAGTGCGTCGAGCTGCTGCTCGGCTCGTTCGGCCCTGGCCAGGGTCTGGGCGCGGGCCTCGTCGAGGGCCTGCGCGCGGCGGGCCGCGTCGGCCTCGGCCTTCGCGAGTGCGGCCGCCGATTCCCGGCGTAGCTCGGTCAGCTGCTCAGCCGCCGTCCGCCGTGCCTCGGCGAGTTCGTCGCGCAGGGTGCCGGTTTCGGCGCGCGCGGTGTCGAGTTCGGCGCGCAGCCGCTCCACGTCCCGGCGCGCGCCGGTGAGCGCTTCGCCGCGTTCGGCGGCGATCTCCTCGGCGCGCTGCGCGGCGCGTTCGGCGTCGGCGGCGCGCTGGTCGGCGCGCGCGGTGTCGGCGGCGGCGGCGCCGATCCGGTCGACGGCCTCGGTGCGGACCCGCTGGATCTCGGCGTCGGCGTGCTCCTCGGCCGCCGAGACGCGCTGGTGTGCTTCGGTTTCGATGTGCTCGCGGGCGGTGTCGAGTTCGGCGCGGGCGGCGGCGATCCGCTCGTCGGCGCCGCTGCGCGCGGCGAAGACGTCCTCGGCGGCCTGCGCGGTGATCCGCCCGACCTCGGCGAGTGCTTCGGCGCGGGCGGCATCGGCCGAAGCCACTGCCGCCTCCGCGCGCTCGGCGGCACCCGCGGCGTCGTCGGCGGCGGCTTCGGCGGCCGCGCGCGCCTCCACGGCGGTGCGGCGCCGCTGCTCGGCGTCGGCGGCGGCGACCTCGGCCTCGGCGATCCGGCGGCCGGCCTCGGCCTGGGCGGCCTGCACCTGGGCTTCGGCGACCGAGGGGTCGGCCAGGGTGCCTAGTTCGGTGGCCGCGGCGCCGAGCGTGGCGCTGAGCTGCTCGGCGAGTGTCCGGAACTGGCCGAGCAGTTCGTCGGCGCGCAGCCGAGCCGCCGTCACCGGCGCACCATCCGTCACAGTGACAGCGGGCGCGTTTTCGGTGCTCTCCAGCTGGCGCTGTCGTTCACGCCAGGCCCGCCAGCGGGTGTGGTCGACGTGGTCGCAGTACTCCGACGGCCTGCCGGGGCCGCCGCTGCGGGTGACGGGCCGGTGGCAGCCCGGATAGTTGCACATGCTCGATGCCACAGGGCGCATCGTAGCTAGGCGGGCCCGGTGGGGAGGACAGCGCGGACGGCGGCTTCGAGCGCGTCGGCGATCCGATCGAGGGGGTCGATGGCGCGCTGGGCCCGGCACACCGCGACGCTGCCCTCGATGGCGGCCACCACGAGCGCCGCGGTGCGATCCGCGTCCTCGGTGGTGGCGCCGTGCTCGCGCAGCGCGGCGGCGAGCAGGTCGGTCCAGCGGGTGAAGGCGGCCGCGGCGGCGTGGCGGGGTTCGGCGTCGAGGTCGGGGTGCTCCTCGACCGCGACGGCGAGCACCGGGCAGCCCGCCTGGAAGTCGCTGTCCAGCACGATGCCGCGCCAGGTGGCGACGAAGGCGCGCAGCCCGGCGATCGGGCCCGCCGCGAGTTCGCGGGTCAGCGTGCGGGCGATGAGCCCGTCGGCGAGGCGGACCGCCTCCGCGGCCAGCTGCGCCTTGCCGCCCGGGAAGTAGTGGTAGGTCGAGCCGAGCGGGGCGCCGGTGTGTTTGGCGAGCTCCCGCACGCTGGTGGCGTTGTAGCCGCGGCGGCGCAGCATGTCCGCCGCGCCCGCCACCATCCGGTCGCGCTGTCCGGGCACCGGCCACCTCCTTGCTCATAACGACTGTCATAGCGTACCGTTTCCGGGGATATAACAGTCGTCATAAGGAGTTCGACATGCCGTTCATCCAGCTGACCCTGCCCGCCGGCGTCCTCGACGAGCGCGCCCGCCGCGGGCTGCGCGACACCCTCGCCGCGACGCTGCTGCACTGGGAGGGCGCGCCGGACACCGCCTTCTTCCGCGCGCAGGCGTGGGCGCAGATCCAGGAGGTCCCGGGGAACGATTTCGGCGCGCTCGGCGACGACCTGCCGCGCTTCCGGGTGGACGTCACCGTTCCCGAGGGCGCGCTCTCGGATCGCCGCCGGGCGGGGCTGGTCCAGCAGGCCACCGCCGATGTGCTGGCCGCGGCGGGGTTGCCCGCCGACGACGCGCCCCGGGTGTGGGTACTGGTACGCGAGCAGCCGGAGGGCACCTGGGGCGCGGCGGGGACCGTCATCCGCTTCGCGGATCTGAAAGCGGCGGCTGCCCAGCAGCGCGCCTGACCGGTCGGGTGCGGCCGGTCAGGGCCGCAGCCTGCGATCCAGTTCGCGGAGTAGCTCGCCCGCGCGGCCGCGTCCGGGCGGGGCGGGCGGGTAGCGGCGCAGTACGGCGATCACCGCCGGGGCGGGTGTGACGGCCGGTGGTTCTTCGGAGCCGTCCAGTTCGGCGGCGTGCGCGGCGAAGGCGGCCGCGCCGAGGATGTGCCAGACCTGGGTGGCTTTCGCGATCGGGTGCAGGTAGGCGGCGCTCGCTGCCGCCACGGCGGCCCGGGCGGCTTCGCTCGCGGCGGGCTGTCCGGTGTCGCGGGCTTCCCGGTAGGCCCGCTGTGCCGCCCAGGCCGCGTCCCGGAGCTGCCTGGTGCGGGGCCCGCCCTCGGCGAAATCGCGGGCCGCCTCGACGGCCAGGCGGGGGCGGGGGTCGCCGGGGCGGTGCCGTTCGTAGCGGGTGAGGGCGGGTTCGGCGCAGGTGACGGCGTAGGCGGTGACGGCGCGGAGTTCGTCGAGGTCCATGTGGTTCGACCGTATCGTTGAACCGCCGGTTGGCGGTTCGGTGCGCGTGAGCAGGGAAAACGGTGCTCGGAGCCTCGACTGTGAGTGCCGGGCGGCCGCGCGCCGCGATGAGTTTCGCGCCGGGGCCCCGTCTGCACCGACGAACCCCGAGCCCACCGGATCCGAGGAGCGCCGCATGACCGCCACCTACACCTTCGACGTCTACTCCACCCTGGACGGCTTCGCCTCCTACGACGAGCCCGGCGACTGGGGCGGCTACTGGAGCAAGGAGGGCCCTGAGTTCCTGGCCCACCGCGCGACCGTGCTCGGCGCGGACCAGCGCATGGTGCTCGGCGCGAACACCTTCCGGCAGTTCGTGGCGCTGCTCGGCCCGATCGACCCGGCCGAACTGGACCCGGTGAACGCCCGCATGCGCAGCATGCCGACCACGGTGGTCTCGACGACCCTGCCCGGTACCGGCGACTGGCCGGACGCCACCCTGGTCCGGGACGACGCCGTGCGGGTGGTGACCGAGCTCAAAGCGGAGTCGGCGGTGCCGCTGCGCTCGCACGGCAGCCTGTCGCTGAACCGGTCGCTGCTGGCGGCGGGGCTGATCGACCGGATCCAGGTGACGATCTTCCCGGTGCTCTCCGGGCGGACCGGGGCCGAGCGGATCTTCGAGGGCGTCGCCGACTACGACCTCGAGCTGCTGGAGAGCCGCACCTTCGACGGCCGGATCCAGGAGCTCGTCTATCGCCCCTCCCGGCACGGCTGACTCCGGCGTCGTCGGGCCGTGTCCGATCCGGATCACCGGGGTCCGGCCTAGACTGCTGCGCATGAGCTGATGGGAGTCGCTGGACTCCGACGCTCGGCACGAGGACGGTGGACGGCGCGGTCGGACCGAGGGTGGCTGGATGAACGACGGCAAGACGCTGCTGGCCTGGTGGAACGATCCGGTCGACTACGCGTGGCTGGTGGAGACCCTGGCGGCGCGTTCGGCGCTGGGGCCGCTGCGGCTGCTGGTCGGGCTCGCCGGGCTCTCGATCGCGGTGATGGGGGCGGTGATCGCGGGCACGCCGATCGGGCCGGTGCATCCGGTGGTCACCTCGACGGTCGGGGTGGGGGCCGGAATTCTGTGGGCGCTGCGCTGGTGGTTGCTGCCGTGGCCGGGGAGCACCGAGTCGCTGGTGCTGATCGGGATCGCGGACGTGCTGTTCACCGTGGAGTTCCTGCAGGTGCCGGATCGGCTGTTCGGTGCGATGGGCGCGGTGCTGCTCGTGGTCACCGGCAGTTACCTGGGGTTCTTCCACAGTGCGCGGGCGCTGGCGGTGCACACCGCGTGGTCGCTGCTGTCGGTGATCGTGTTCTCGGTGCGGATCGCGACCGGCGGACACGACGTTCGGCTGGCGCTCGCCGTCGGGTTGCTGCTGATCGCGGCTGTGGTGAGCGTGCTGCCCGCGCTGCAGATCCTGTACTGGCTGCTGCGCACCGAGTCGCTGTCGGATCCGCTCACCGAACTGCTCAACCGCCGCGGTCTGGAGATCCGGCTCCCCCGGCTGGTGCGCGGCTACCCCGCCGTCTGCGTGATCGCCTTCGACATCGACCGGTTCAAGGAGGTCAACGACACCTGGGGGCACCGGGTCGGGGACACCGTGCTGGTCAGCACCGCGCGCAGGCTGCACGAGGCGGCGGGGACGCCCGCGGTTGTCGCGCGGACCGGCGGCGAGGAGTTCGTCGTCGCCGTCCCGCTGGGCGCGGTCGCCGCGCGCGCCGAGGCCGAGCGGCTGTGCCGCGCGGTGGCCGAGCCGGGCCCGACCGAGGTGGAGGTGACCGCCAGCGTCGGGGTGGCGGTCTTCGACACCGCCGCCTGCCCGGACTGTCCGCGCCCGACTCCCGAGCGGCTGCTGCACGCCGCCGATGCCGCCATGTACCGGGCCAAGCAGGCGGGCGGGAATCACGTGGTCGTCGACGAGCTCACGCTGCCGCCGGAGCACCGGCACTGAGAATCAGAGCAGTTCGACCTCCCCGAACTCGGCGATCAGGCTGTGCCTGCGGCCGCGCAGCACCCCGCCCTCCCGGTGCACGACGCCCTCGAGCCGACCCCGACCGGCCACCCCGGCTTCGACTGGGCTCGATTCCCCCTCATCACCGATGTCGGCGCCGGCTGCGGCACGCTGCCGGCCGCGATCCTGCAAGCCAAGTACCTCAGTCCGGCATTGCCGCAGCCAGTTCGGCGCACAGCGCGCCGAGTTCGGTCGCCGGGATGCGGGGCGCGGTCGTGGAGTCGGCGTCGTGCCAGGAAACGGCGGCCGGAGTCGCCGCCGGGCGGGTGAAGACGTGCTGGTGCAGGTGGACGCCCGCCGCGCTCAGTCCGGCGACGAAGGTGAACACGTGGCCGGGCGCGAGGACGCGGCGCAGCGCGGTGATCGAGGAACGGACAGCCCGGGCGACGGCTACGGTCTCGGCGTCGTCGAGCCCGTCGAGGGTGGCGACATGGCGGCGGGGTTCGACGAACAGGTACCCCGGCCGCGCCCATTCTCCGGCGGCGGGCCGGTGGGTGACGACAACCAGGTCGTCGGCGCGGACGAGCGGGCTCGCCAGCGGCCCGGTCCCGCGGTGCTTGGCGCAGATCAGGCAATCCCGTATGAGCTGCACGATATCGAATGGACCCGGTGCGGGCCCGCATGAAAGTCTCGGCCCATGAGCACGATCGACGACGTCGTCGCCCTGGCGTCCGCGCACGACCTGCACCTCACCCCCGAGGGGGCGACGGTGATCGAGGCCGGCCTCGACTACCGCGTCGTCCTCGCCTCCGACGACGCGGGCCGCCGCTGGGTCCTGCGCCTGCCCCGCCGCGCCGACGTCACCGCGGGGATGGCCGCCGAGACCCGCATCCTCGACCTGGTCGCCCCCGCCCTCGCCGCCGACGGCATCGCCGTCCCCGACTGGCAGCTCCGCACCCCGGAGCTGATCGCCTACCCGGCCCTGCCCGGCGCGCCCGGCCTGACCCTGTCCGACGCTGGCGAGCCCGAGTGGCACATGGACCCCGCGAGCCCCGGCTACGCCGCCCGCCTCGGCCGCCTCCTGGCCCGCCTGCACTCGATCACCCCCGAGCAGGCGGCCGCCGCCGGGGTGGAGGTGCGCAGCCCCGAGCAGGTCAGGCAGGGGTGGCGCGACGATATCGCGAAGGTACGCGCGGAGTTCACGGTCGCCCCCGAGATCGCCGAGGCCTGGGCGGCATGGCTGGCCGACGACACCTGCTGGCCCGACCGGACGGTGATGACGCACGGCGAGATCTACCCCGCCCACGTCCTGCTCACCGAGGACGGCACCATCACCGGCGTCCTGGACTGGACCACCGCCCGCGTCGACGACCCCGCCCGCGACCTGGCCGCCCAGTACGGCGCCGCGGGCGAGGAGCTGCTGCAGGCGACCCTGGAGGTCTACGCGCAGGCCGGTGGGCACGTGCACCCGGGCCTGGTGGCCCAGGCACGGAACCTGTGGAACGCCTTCCCCATCGGCTACGCCCTGTACGCGCTCGTCACCGGAGCCGAGAGCGACCGCGCCACCGCCGCCGCGCTGCTGAACCCGCAGAGCTGAACGCCGCTCCTACCCCGCGAACTGACGGCGCGCCGTGATGGTCGCGAGTTCCAGGATCTCCGCCCGATCCGCGGCCACGAGGAAACCGGCGTCGATCGCCCGATCCAGCGCGGCGGTGAAGCCGGCGAGGTAGTCGTCGAGGCCACCGGGGTACCGGCGAGCCAGGTGCGCCGCGTCGAACGGCGCGCCGGACCCGAACAGTGCCGACATGCGATCGTTCTCGGTGTTCGAGCCCGACGTGGCAGCGACGGGAACATCGACCCAGGGAGTCCGCAGCCCACCGCGCGCCACACCGTCGTCGTCGGTGACGATCGTCGGCGGATCCGCCTCCGCCACCTCGATCGGTGCCGCCGCGGGCGCGCCGCGGCCTGCGACGACCCAGTCGTGCAGCCGCGCGATCGCCGCATTGAGCACATAGTGATGCTGCGGCGCGAAGTTGAGGAAGTGGGCCAACTCGCGGCCCAGCATCGTGCTGGTCGGCCGATACGCCTCGGCGAGTGCGGCGACCGGCGCGAGCCCGCTGTCGAGGAAAGCGCCCTGGATCGTGTAGTTGTCGGCGTGCGCGGCGCCGGGAATCTCCCAGACGCGAAGCAGTTCACCGTCCGGTTGCCGAGCCGGGAAGTAGCCGGGGAGTACGCCGCCGAGCAGGTCGGTCTCGGTGATGACGGCGAGCACCGGGACCGGCAGGTCGTCGCGGAAGCGCGGGTGTGGGAGGCGGGCGACGGTGCCGGGGTCGAACATGGATCCCCCGTCGAGCGGTCCGGCGGGGCCGAACCGGGAGTGCACCAGGAATCCGTCGAAGACCTGCCCGAGGGGGACGACGGCGTCGATGTAGGTCGTGAGGAACATGGCCGACTGGGATTCGCCGACCGCGAGGACCCGCTCCGGGTGCAGCCCGGAGAGCAGCTCGTCGCCCCGGTGCCGAGCGGCCGTCCCGAGCTGGCCGAAGATATCGAAGCTGTACTCGTCACCGGGATGGTTCAGGCGTGCGTAGCGCTGCGGATCGACCGTTTTGAGCGAGAAGTCGCCGACCATGCCCGCCCCGCCCTCGATGCCGACGCGCTGCGCCGAGACCCCGACGTAGGCATAGCCTTCGCGCAGCAGTTCGCGGTGCGCCATCATCCACACGGCGGGAGCGTCGAGGCCGCCGCTGACATTGAGCCACTCGACCACCACCGTGCCGTTGAACCGGCCGGCATCGGTGGGGACGAGGGCTACCGCCCTGGTGGCGTAGTCGGCCTGCGTGGCGGGCACGACGTTCCAGTGGCCGTCGGCGCCGAGTTCCCCGACGGGGGCGTAGGAGCTCGCCTTTCCCTCGATGACGAACTCGCCGACCGAGTAGCCGAGGTCGGTCAGGTCGTAGCTTCCGAGCAGCAGGTTCGGTGTGCCCTCGATCGGCGTGAGGATGGGATCTCGCACAGCTGACTCCCTCGTTCCGCGTCGTGTGCCTCGATCGTAGCGGCGATTTCCGCGAATTTTCTGACCTCCGATAAGTGAACATTATCGGAGGTCAGGCAGCGCCTGTTCTCGATCGGCCGCCCTATTACGTTTCGTTTCGTCTTGCAACGCAAACGCAACGTAAATCGCTACTGAAACAGGACCCCACCGGCGGTTATCCTCGACCCGTGCCCGAACACCCCGTCGCCATCCCCGACCCGGTCCAGGCACGCCTCCGCGCCGGCGTGGGCACCGTCCTCATCGACACCGCCGCCCTGCGCCGAGTCCGCGAACGCTTCGACGACACCCAGGCCGGCGCCCTCAGCCGCTACCTCCAGGCCGCCCAATCCGAGAACACCGTCCGCGCCTACCGCGCGGACTGGATAGCCTGGGCCGCCTGGTGCGCCGCCGAAACCCGGCAGGCACTCCCCGCCGACCCCCTCGACCTCGCCGTCTACCTCGCCGCCGCCGCCGACGCCCGAAAACCCGACGGCCGCTGGGCATTCGGCGCCGCGACCCTGGAACGCAAATCCTCCGCGGTGGCGGCGGTGCACGCCGCGAACGGCCTCCCCTCCCCCACCCGCTCCGACGTCGTCCGCATGACGCTGCGCGGCATCCGCCGCGCCCGCCGCACCGCACCCCTACGCAAACGCCCGGTCCTGCTGCACACCCTCGAGCAGCTCCTCGCCTGCCTGCCACCCGCCGGCATGCCCACCGAACCCGCCCGCCGCCGCGACACCCTGCTCCTGCTCACCGGCTTCGCCGGCGCGCTCCGCCGCAGCGAACTCGCGGGGCTGCGCATCGGCGACGTCACCGTGCACACCGACCACCGCACCGGCGAACCCGTCCTGGTCCTGCGCCTGCCCGCCACCAAGACCGACCCCACCGGCACCGCCGAACACCGGGTCGCGCTCCCCCGCGGCAACCGCCCGCACACCTGCCCGGTCTGCGCCTACGCCGACTGGCTCGAACTCCGCGCCGCCAACCCTCGAGACCCGCTCCCGCAGCGGGATCCGGCCCTGCACCGCTGCCACGGCTTCACCGGCACCGACCTACCCGGCGACCTCCCCCTCTTCCCCGCCGTCAACCGCCACGGCGGAATCGGCGACCGCGCCGTCTCCGGCCGCGCCGTCGCCGAACTGGTCAAGCGCTACGCCGCCAAGGCCGGACTCGACCCCGCCCTGTTCTCCGGCCACTCCCTGCGCGCGGGCTTCGCCACCCAGGCCGCCCTCGGCGGCGCCGCCGACCGCGAAATCATGCGCCAGGGCCGCTGGTCCAACCCCCGCACCGTGCACGGCTACATCCGCACCGCCGACCCCCTCGACGACAACGCCGTCACCAAACTCGGCCTCTGAGCACAGCCTCGTGATATCGACGCCGATGCAGAGTCGCGGCCTCCATGTTGAACAATCCTGTTGTGGCAGAGGACGATTTCGGTTTCGACGAATGGCCCTGGGCCGAGGCGGCGCTCGCCGGACAAGGTACCGACCGGCTCACCGTCGACGAACGCGACGTGATACATGCCTACGCGTTCAACGGATTCGAGCAGATCAACGATGCTCTGTGGGGGCAGATCCCGATAACGGCCCCGTTGGCACGTCGCATTGCCCTCATCAGGTCCGGCCTCGCGAAATATCCATTGGCGCAAACGGTTCGCGTGACCCGTGAAGCGGAGGGGTATGTCTACGGGATCGTCGACGAGGAATCGGCGGTCGCGCTGATCGATGCACAGTTCACGCACGACGGCTTCATGTCGACCGCCGGCACAGCTGTACCGCCGCGATCGACGCGGCACCGCGACCCTGTGATTCTGGATCTCCTCGTCCCCGCCGGCACCCCTGCTCTGCGATTAGGTGAACTCAGCCCGGTCCCGCTCGAGCGCGAAGTACTGCTCATCGACGCTCGCAGCTATGTCGTTGTTGGCGTGCGGATGGACGCCACGCGTAGTATCTGGCGTATTCAAGCGATCGTGAAGGGAGGCGAGCAATGAGTGCATTGACGCAGGAAACATGGCGCGCACGCAGGGTGAAGCTGACGCCGGAGCAGGTCGAAGCGAATCGCCGTGATGCCGAGAAGCTGCTGGGCCGCAAGCTTCCCCCGCGCCCCACCACTACAGCAGGTGAGCGCGACCGGTAGCCCGCAAGGGCAGCTCGCGCACGGCGGGCTCGGAGTTGGCGTCGGAAGGTTCGACCCGACTCGGCAACGCCTATGCCGGATACGCCGGGTACTCCTGCGCCCCCAACACCCGCGCCAAATGCGCCGCATTGCGCGCCGCCGCCGCATTCGTGCTCCGCACCGGCTCCGGCACCTCGTCGAGATCGTTGTAATCGATGCCCTGCATCGCCTCCCCGTTCCAATACGTGCACCCCTGCGCGGGAATACTGAACCCGATGTCGTTCAGCGCCTGGAACAGATCCGCGACGATCTTGTGCGCGCCGTCCTCGTTACCGACCACCGCCGCCACCGCGACCTTGCCGACCATGCTCGGCCGATTCTCGTCATCGGTCTCCGACAGCTCCGCGTCCAGCCGCTCCAGCACCCGCTGCGCGACCGAGGACATGTGCCCGACCCAGGTCGGGCACGCCACGATCAGAATGTCGGCCGCCTGAATCCGGGCGCGCAGCTGCGGCCACTGGTCGCCGTCGCCCTCGTCGGCGCTCACCCCGGGCCGGACGTCGTAGTCGACCACCCGCACCGCCTCGCCGGTCACCCCGTGCCCGGCCAGCTCGTCCAGCAGCTGCCCGGCGATCAGGTCACTGCTGGAATCGGCCGGGGACTTCTTCAGCGAGCACACCAGCGCGAGCGCGGTCGGCGCCATCGAAAACCTCCTCGGAACCCGGCCCGCCGACGGGCGACGACGGGCAGCACCGCTGTGCCCGGCCACCCGCCCGGCAAACACCGGTGCACCGCGAACCGGACCGGGTCGCGCCGACCGGCCGACCACACGAAATCTCCACAAACGGGCCAGGAACTCTCCACAGCCCATAACTAGGCTCCCCGACCATGGAGAAGCGCCGGATCCTGGTCGTCGAGGACGAACCCACCATCGCCGAATCGGTGGCGGCGCGGCTGCGCGCCGAAGGATTCACCGTCGAGACCGCACCCGACGGCCCCGCCGGAACCGCCGCCGCCACCCGATTCCAGCCCGACCTGGTCGTCCTCGACATCATGCTGCCCGGCTACGACGGCCTCGAAGTGTGCAGGCGCATCCAGGCCGAACGGCCCGTCCCGGTGCTCATGCTCACCGCCCGCACCGACGAGACCGACCAGCTCGTCGGACTCGGCGTCGGCGCCGACGACTACCTCACCAAACCCTTCTCGCTGCGCATCCTCACCGCCCGCGTACACGCCCTTCTCCGACGCGTCGACCGCGCCGACGACGGCACCGTCACCGTCGTCGGCGACCTCCGCATCGACGCCGGACAGCGCCGCGTCTGGCGCGCCGGGTTCGAAGCCCAGCTCACCCCGCTCGAATTCGAGCTCCTCACCCGCCTCGCGCAACGCCCGCGCATGGTGCACGCCCGCGAACGCCTGCTCGAACAGGTCTGGGACTGGGCCGACGCCACCGGCACCCGTGCCGTCGACAGCCACATCAAAGCACTGCGCCGCAAACTCGGCGCCGACCTCATCCGCACCGTGCACGGCGTCGGCTACGCCCTGGAAACACCGTGATCGCCGCCGTGCGTGCCCGGCTGCGCTGGACAGCGGTCCGGATCAGCGCCGCCCTGCCCCGCCCGCTCGACCCCATCCGCTCCATCAAACTCAAACTCGCCGTGCTCCTGACCTTCGCCGGCGGCATCGGCTTCGTCTTCTTCTGGACCCAGATCGGCTGGATCCCCCCGCGCACCACCCTCACCGCCCTGCTCATCGCACTCGTCTGCTCCCAGCTCCTCGCCCACGGCATCACGCTGCCGCTGCGCGACATGACCGCCGCCGCCCAGCGCATGGCCCGCGGCGACTACACCGTCCGGGTGCGCGCCTCATCCCGCGACGAGGTCGGGCAGCTCGCCGAGGCCTTCAACCGCATGGCGGGCGACCTCGCCGCCGCCGACCGGCAGCGCCGCGACCTCATCGCCAACGTCTCGCACGAACTCCGCACCCCCATCACCGCACTCAACGCCCTGCTGGAGAACCTCGTCGACGGCGTCGCCGAACCCGACCCCACCACCCTGCGGACCGCCCTGCACCAGACCGAACGCCTCGGCCGCCTCGTCACCGACCTGCTCGACCTCTCCAGCATCGAAGCGGGCGCCACCCCACTCGACCGCGAGGAATTCCCGATCGCCCCGCTCGTCGCCGAGGTCGTCGCCGAAGCCCGGGTCATGATCGCCGCGCTCGGCCGCGGCATCCGCTTCCACACGGCCACCGAGCCGGACGCCACCGCGCACGCCGACCGCGCACGCCTGCACCAGGTCCTGCTCAACCTGCTCGACAACGCCGCCGGACACGGGCCGACCGGCGGCGAGGTCCGGCTGCGCGCCCACACCGTCGGCGACGACATCGTCATCGACGTCGAGGACGACGGCCCCGGCATCCCGCCCGCCCAGCGCGCCACCATCTTCGACCGCTTCACCCGCGGCGGCCGCACCGACGGTGGCGGCACCGGCCTCGGCCTCGCCATCGCCCGCTGGATCGTCGACCTGCACGGCGGCACCATCGCCGTCACCGACCCCGGATCCCGCATCCGCATCGTGCTGCCCGCCGCCGCACCGGCAGCCCCCCGACACCCCAAGGAGTGACCCGTGCCCGCCGAAAAACCCTCGGAGACAACCGATCCCGACACGACAGCGGAACCGACCACGAAAACGCCCGTCGCAGTCGCCGACGACGCCACACCCGTCCCACCGCCCGGACCCGCGCGAACCACCTCGGCACCGCGGCTCGCCTCCACCATCCACCCACCCGACCTGCCGGCGACACCCCAGCTGCCCCCGCCGCGCCCACCCCGCCGGCACCTTGTCAGCTACCCCGCGGGCGTGCTCACCGCCGCGGGCACGGCCGGCCTGGCGGGCGTGCTCACCGTCACCCTCGAGCGCCCCGGAATCGGCTGGCTGCTCGCAGGCGCCGCCGCCGTCGCCGCGGTCACCACCGTCTACCGGCGCGCCCTGCGCGCCGTGCCCGCCGAGGACGCCACCGCCCCGGTCTGGCGCTCCGAACGACTGTGGTGGACCCTCGCCACCCTCGCCCTGCTCGCCGTCGGCACCTTCCGCGCCGCGACCTGGCTCTTCGCGCTCTGCGCGATAGCCGCCGGGGTCACCGCCTCACTGGCCGTGCTCGGCCGCCGCACGTTCCACGGATTTCTCTTCGACATCCTCGCCATCCCGCTCACCGCCATCGACGCCACCGGCTGGGTGTGGGCCGCGCAGGGCAGGCGCCGCAGGGACGGCACCGCCACCGGAAACCGTCGGCTCGCCGTCTCCCTCGCGGCCACCATCACCGTGCTGCTGGTATTCGTGCCGCTGCTCACGGGCGCCGACGCCACCTTCGCCGCGGCAATCGACACCATCACCCCCCGCCTCAGCGGCGACACCATTTTCACCTGGATCATCGTCTTCACCGCCCTCGTCATCGGCGTGATCAGCGCCATCTACCTGCTCGCCGGACCACTGGGACCCGCGGCCACGAAACCGCCCCGCCGCACCTTCGCGCTCCTGGAGTGGACACTCCCGGTCGGCACCCTCACCGCGCTGTTCGCCGCCTTCGTCGGCACCCAGCTCGTCGCGGCCTTCGGCGGCGGCGACTACGTGCAGCGCACCGCCGGTCTCACCTACGCCGAGTACGCGCGCAGCGGCTTCTGGCAGCTCTCCGCCGTCACCGTACTTACCCTCGCCGTCATCCTCCCCGTCCTGCACCGCGCCGCCAAGGACACCGCCGCCGAACGCCGCTGGCTCCGCACCCTGCTCATCGCGGTCAGCGGCCTCACCCTGGTCATCGACGCCTCCGCCATCACCCGGCTCTGGACCTACCAGGAGGCCTACGGTCACACCGTGCTCCGGCTCCTCGTCGGCACCACCGAACTCGGGCTCGCCGCCGTCTACCTCATGGTCATCGTCGCCGTGCTCCGACTGCACTGGACCTGGCTGCCGCGCGCCGCCATCGGCACCGCCGTCGCCACCCTGCTCGCACTCGCCGTACTCGACCCCGAACGGCTGATCGCCGACCGCAACATCGACCGCTGGCAGCACACCGGCGCACTCGACACCGGCTACCTCGGCGGCCTCTCCGCCGACATCGCCCCCGCCATCGACCGGCTCCCCGCCGACCTCCGGCTCCGGCTGCGCACCGCCATCGCCCACCAACTCGACGGCGACACCTGGCAGAGCTGGAACCTGGCCAGGCACAAGGCCCGCTAGCGAAGCCCGCGCGCCCGCGCCGCAGCGGCCAGCACCGGGGTAGCGGCCCGCGTCAGCGCCGCCCCGGCCACGGTGTCGGTGAACAGAATCCAGCGCACCGGCCCCATCGCCGCGGCCAGCACCTCGGCACCCCGCTCCCGCATGGCCGCCTCGAACGCCGCCACAGCCGGTACCAGCGCCGACGAATGCCCCAGCCGCTCGACCAGATCGGCCGCATCCCGAATCGCCGCACCGGCGCCCATCCCCGCGGTCGGCGGCGTGGCATGGACCGCATCGCCGAGGGCGGTGATCCGCCCCGCGCCCCACGGCGCGAGATCCCGCGCCCGGGATGAGGCCGCATTGAAGCGGAACGCCGCCACCGTCGCCGGATCGGCCGCTTCCAGCACCTCCAGCACCTGCGAACTCCAGCCCAGCTCCCCGAACCGGGCCACAAGCGCCGCCCGCAAAGCGCTCCCGTGCAGCTTCCGCAGCGCGCCGGTCGCCGACGTATCAGGGAACATCGCACCCCAGATGAACGTCGGCCCGGTGGTCACCGAGGCCCGCAGCTCGGGCCGATCCAGCACCGCATTGCCCACCGGATCGAGAAACCCCAGATACAGCGCCGCACCGCGCGGCCCGACCACCAGCCCCGACCGCGTACCCAGCCGCTCCCGCTCACCCGCGCTCAAATTACCCACCGAGGTCCGCCCCGAGAACCCGACGATCCCGGCCGGCGCGTTCGTCGGCCCACCCGCCAGAAACCGCGCGACGAGCGAATGCGCGCCATCCGCCCCGACCACCAGATCACCCGTCACCGAGGAGCCGTCCTCGAACGACACCACCGGCGCGCCGTCCCCGTCGTACCCGACCCCGGACACCACCTTCCCCAGGTGCAGATCGGCACCGACCGCCTCCGCCAGCAGCGCGCGCAGCGTGATCCGGTCGATATCGAGGCTCGGATCGTCGCGCAGCTCCGGGCCGTACCCGAGCACCCGCCCCCGCCGATCCCAGAACGCATCCGGATCACGCAGCCGCAGCGCCGAACCCGACGCCAGCATCCGCTCCACGATCTCCGGGGCGACCAACCCGCGCAGCGCCTCCTGCGCCCGCCCGTCCAACGTGATGTGGTACCCGCCCGTCGCCCGGACATCGGTGTCCCGCTCGAACACCGACACCTCCGCCCCCGCCCGCCGCAACCCCGACCCCAGCGCCAACCCGCCGATTCCGCCTCCGACAACAACGACCCGCATCACTTCCACTCCTTCATCCGGCAACCTGCGCCGAACGATGCCGCCCATACCGGACACCGGATGACCACTACCGCGCGCACCATGGACACCGTGGCAACAACATCCCGGCGCGCCCTGCACCTGCTCTCCCTGCTCGCCGCCCGCCCGCAGTGGTCGCTCCCCGAACTCACCGAGCGACTCGAGGTCAGCGCCCGCACCGTCACCCGCGACCTCGACACGCTCCGGCAACTCGGCTACGCCATCACCACCGTGCGCGGCCCCGGCGGCGGCTACCGGCTCGGCGCGGGCAGCACCCTCCCGCCCCTGCTGCTCGACGACGACCAGGCACTCGCCGTCGCCGTCGCGCTGCAGACCGCGCCCGCCACCATCTTCGGCCTCGCCGACGACACCGCCCGCGCCCTGGAGACCCTGACCCGCGCCATGCCGCCCCGGCTCCGCGCCGCCATGGGCACCCTGCGCCTCACCCAGCTCCGCAACTACTGGGAGTTCCCCGCCCCGCCCATCGACCCGCGCGCGCTCGCCGTCGTCGGCACCGCCGTGCGGCGCAGGCACACGCTCGTGGTCGAGACGCTGCGCGCCGACGGCACCCGGCCCGACCCCGCCGACCCCGACTTCACCCCGGCCCGCCGCATCGAACCGCACCACCTCGCGGTGTGGGCGGCCCGCTGGTACCTGGTCGCCTGGGAGGACGGCTGGCGCGTCCTGCGCGTCGACCGGCTGCGGCCGCGCGCCACCACCGAACCGTTCCCGGAGCGGGAGCTGCCCGGCGACGACGTCGCCGCCTTCGTCATGACCAGCCCCGACCGCGGCGATACCCCCGCGGCCTGGCAGTGCACCGGATCGGCGCGGCTCGGGCTGCCCGCGGACGTGGTCGCGCGGTGGGCGCCCGGCGGGTCGGTCGTCGAGCACATCGATGCCGGGCACTGCCGGCTGACGCTGGGCGCGTGGTCGTGGGCAGGCATTGCCGGAATCCTGGCCACCTTCGACACCGAGCTCACCGAGGTACAACCGCCGGAGCTGGTCCGGGCATGCGCCCGAATCGCCAAGCGCTGGGCACACTTCCCTTCCTGATCGATGCTGTCTTTTCTGTTTTGTGAGAGTGAGCTTCATATAGTTAGATGCGCATATCTAGGTACCACCATTTATTAAACATCCGGACGAGTGACCAGTTACGCTGTGCCGCGATGCGTATCGTGGCCGTCCTCATCGCCCTGCTCCTGTTCGCTCCCCCGCAGGCCGGAGCCTCCCCGGGAGCACCCGCTCCCCTGCCCCGCGACTTCCTCTGGGGCGTCGCCTCCTCCGGCTTCCAGTCCGAAGGCGATGCCCCGGACAGCAATTGGGCTCGCTACGCCGCCCGCGAGGACGAGCCGTACGGCGATTCCATCGACTTCCACGGCCGGTTCCCCGAGGACATCGCGCTCGCGAAGGGGCTGGGGGTGCAGGTCTATCGGATCGGGGTCGAGTGGGCCCGGGTGCAGCCGCAGCCGGGGGTGTGGGACGAGGCCGGGCTGCGCTTCTACGACGAGGTGATCGCGGCGATCCGTGCTGCGGGCATGCGGCCGATGATCACCCTCGACCACTGGGTATACCCGGGCTGGCAGGCCGACCGCGGCGGCTGGGGCGACCCGGAGATGGTGCCGAACTGGCTGGCCAACGCCCGCACCGTGGTCGACCGCTACGCCGCCGCCGACCCGCTCTGGGTGACCTTCAACGAGCCCGCGGTCTATCTGCTGCGCGAGGTGCAGCACGGCGCGCTGCCCGCCGCCGACGTCCCGCTCATGCACGAGAAGATCGCGCAGGCGCACCTGGCGATCTACGACCACATCCACCGGGTGCGGCCGGGCGCCATGGTCACCAGCAATGCCGCCTACATCCCCGCCGTCGACGGCGCGGTCAACGGCGCCCTGCTGGAGCGGATCGGCGGCGCGCTCGACTACATCGGCATCGACTACTACTACGGCCTCTCCCCCACCGCGCTGCGCACCCCGTACGACTTCGAGAAGCTCTGGCAGAACCCGCTCGAGCCCGAGGGCATCTACTACGCGCTGCGCCACTACGCCAGGCAGTTCCCCGGCAAGCCGCTCTACATCGTGGAGAACGGCCTGCCGACCGACAACGGCAAGCCGCGCGCCGACGGCTACACCCGCGCCGACAACCTGCGCGACACCGTCTACTGGCTGCAGCGCGCGGTCGCCGACGGCCTGAACGTGATCGGCTACAACTACTGGACGCTCACCGACAACTACGAGTGGGGCAGCTACGCGCCCCGCTTCGGGCTCTACTCGGTGGACGTCCTGACCGACCCGACGCTGACCAGGCGCCCGACCGACGCGGTGCCCGCCTACACCGAGCTGATCCGCGCGAACGGCACCCCGGCCGGCTACCTGCCGACCAGGGACCCGGCCCCGTGCTCGCTGGTCGACGGCCCGGCCAGCTGCGCCGAGCCGGTCACCGTCCCGCGCTGACGCGGTCCGCCCGCGCCGCTCGGATAGGCTGGCCTTTCCGGGTGGTTGGAAAGGATCGCGGGGATGAGCGAGGAGCGCGTGCCGCAGGAGAGCGAGCGCGAGCTGTTGGAGTCCGAGATCTCCGCCGATCTGCGGGCGATCACCGCCGTCTCGGAGCAGCTCGGGCACGTCTTCGCGCGCGCCAACGAGCTGCGGCCGACCGATTTCCGCGCGCTCATGCACATCGCGACCGCCGATATCGAGGGCGACCCGCTCACCGCGGGGCGGCTGGCCAAGCTGCTCGGCATCTCCACCGCCGCGGTCACCTACCTGGTGGAGCGGATGATCGAGTCCGGGCACATCCAGCGCGGCACCGACGCCGCCGACCGGCGCAAGGTGCTGCTGCGCTATGCCGATCACGGCATGGACGTCGCGCGCGGCTTCTTCACCCCGCTCGGCACCCGCACCAGGGCCGCCATGGCCGGGCTGCCGGACGAGGACCTGGCCGCCGCGCACCGCGTGTTCAGCACCCTGATCGATTCCATGCGGACGCACTTCGACGAGCTCACCGGGCGCTGAGCGGCCGCATCGGACGCATCGGCGGCCCGAACCCATCCACCGGCCACCGCGGCCCGAATCTCTTTCTTTTCGCAGGTGGCGCCGCCAGAGGTGGCAAAAACCACTCCGTTTGACGCGTCGATTTCGCGTCATTACTGAGTCACCGGACAACGGCGCCGGGGCGGTGGTACCCATCGTCCGGCGTTCCGAACGACCCAGGAGGAACGACATGACCACCACTCCCCTGCGCCGCACCGCGGCCGTCCTCGCCGGCGCCGGAGCGGCCGCCGCCTGCGCCCTGCTCGCCGCACCCGCGGCGAACGCCGAGACCGCCACCTGCCCGGCGACCGGCGGCCAGGTCGCCGCCGTCACCGTCGGGGACGCCTCGTGCGCCTCGGACAGCGTCGGCGGCTCCGCCGCGCTCGCCATCGGCACCGGCGGCACCGCCGACGCCGACGCGAACGCCGCCGGGCTGTCCCTGGCCATCGCGCAGAACGGCGGCGCGGCCACCTCGGAGTCCGGCTACCTGTCGGCCCCGGCCGCCGTGGCCATCGGCCCGGGCGCGAGCGTCATCACCCTCGGCGTGCGGCCGGGGCTCGCGATCGGGATCGCCGGGCCGGGCGCCACGGTCGTGGTGGACGGGGTGAACCGGCCGACCTGCTCCGGCGGACTCGCCTTCGCCGGCGACTTCCAGACCTTCCAGGGCTGTCTCTCCACGCAGTAGCGGGCGAACGACGGAAGGCGGGTGCCCGGCGGGCACCCGCTTTCGCGCGTCAGGGGGCGGTCGTCGCCTCGGCGGCGCCGGTGATGTTGCGGGCCATGCCGCCGAAGATCACCGCGTGGAAGGGCGCGATGGCCTTCCAGTAGAGGTGCCCGGCGAGGCCGCGCGGCTCGAAGAGCGCGCGCTGGTGGTAGACCGCGCCGGTGCCGTCCGGCTCGACCCGCAGCTCCAGCCAGGCGCGGCCGGGAACCCGCATCTCGGCGCGCAGCCGCAGCAGGTGCGGGCGCTCCAGCTGCTCGACCCGCCACCAGTCCAGCGCCTCGCCCGCGCGCAGCCGGTGCGGGTCGCGGCGGCCGCGGCGCAGCCCCGCCCCGCCGACCACCCGGTCCATCCAGCCGCGCACCGACCAGGCCAGCGGGAACGAGTACCAGCCGTTCTCGCCGCCGATCGCCTCCACCACCGCCCAGACGGTCTGCGGGTCGGCGGGGGTGGCGAGCGAGCGTTCGTCGCGGTAGAGCGAGCCGCCGGACCACTCCGGGTCGGTGGGCAGCGGGTCGGAGGGGGCGGTGCCCGCGTCGGCGTCCGACCAGCGGGTTGGGACGTCCAGGTCGCGGATCTTGGCCAGCGCGAGCTCGACCGCGTGGTCGTAGCCGACGAGGCCGTCGGCCGGGTCCGGGATGTGCTCGGCGATGGCGTGGTCGCGGCAGACGACGTCGTTGATCAGCGACTCCATCAGCGGCACCGCGATGGCGCGCGGCACCGGCGTCACCAGGTTCACCCACTGCGCGGAGAGCCACGGGGTGAGGACCGGGACCGGGACGATGATCCGGCGCGGCAGCGCGGCGACCCGCGCGTAGCGGCGCATCATCTCCAGGTAGCTGAGCACGTCCGGGCCGCCGATGTCGAAGGCGCCGCGCACCTCGGGCGCGACCTCGGCGCCGCGGGTCAGGTAGTAGAGCACGTCGCGGACCGCGATCGGCTGGATCAGGTTGCGCACCCAGCGCGGGGTCACCATGGCGGGCAGCCGCTCGGTGAGGTAGCGCAGCATCTCGAAGCTGGCCGAGCCGGAGCCGAGGATCACCGCCGCCTGCAGGACGAGCGCGGGGACCCGGCCCTCGAGCAGGATCCGGCCGACCTCGGCGCGCGAGGCCAGGTGCCGGGAGAGGTCCTGCCCGTCCGGGTTGATGCCGCCCAGGTAGACGATGCGGGTCAGCCCCTGCTCGTCGGCGGCGCGGACGACGAGCTCGGCGGCCTTGCGGTCGACGGTGTCGAAGTCCGCGCGGGTCAGCGAGTGGACCAGGTAGTAGAGCACCTCCTGGCCCGCGAGCGCCCGCGCGACGTCGTCGGCGCTGGTGACGTCGCCCTGCACCACCTCGACCTCGTCGTGCCAGGGCGTGTCGGCCAATTTGCCCGGGGTGCGGGCCAGGACCCGGACCGTGTGCCCCGCTTTCAGCAATTCCGGCACCAGACGGCCGCCGATGTACCCGGTCGCTCCGAAAACCACACACCGCACGCGCGTTCACCTTCCGTCGGGAGGTCCGGTTGCGCACTCGCCGCGGACCGGGGCACCGCGCCCCTGCTGCCTTGGCTACCCGCCGCACCTGCGGTTACGCGCCCGCCGGGCTGTGATCCGCACCCTGGTCAGGGCGCGGGCAGCGCGCCGTCGGGGTCGAGCTCGATGCCGAGCGCGCGCAGCCTGCGATCGATCAGCAGCCAGGACTCCGCGGTGAGCAGCTCGACCAGCTCGGTTTCGGTGGAGCCGCCGTGCGCCAGCCACCAGCGCACCGAGGCGTCGATCAGCCCGAGCAGCGCGACGAC
Source organism: Nocardia sp. NPDC057227 (assembly GCF_042669725.1). NCBI lineage: Bacteria > Bacillati > Actinomycetota > Actinomycetes > Mycobacteriales > Nocardiaceae > Nocardia > Nocardia sp. NPDC057227. The sequence goes on from NZ_JBHUXA010000010.1 coordinate 71,585, forward strand.
CAGCCGGTCCGCGGCGGCGTGGTCGGCGTTGAAGGACGGGATGTAGCGCCCGGCCGCCTCGGAGATCTCCGAGGCGAAGGCGCTGCCGCCGAGCCTGGACTCCTCCTCGCCGCCGCGGGAGTAGTTGCGGCGCAGCAGGAACCGGTACAGGTTCGGGTGCTCGCCCGCCCAGGCGACGTGCTCGGCGATCGGTGCGCGGATGACGTCGAGCGGGGTGCCGTCGATGGCGAGCGCGGAGCGGATGCGCTCGGTGAGCTCCTCGTGCGCGCGCCTGGCCACGGCGAGGTCGAGCTCCTCCTTGCTGGCGAAGTGCCGGTAGAAGTGCGTCCGCGCCAGCCCGGCGCGGTCGGCGATCTGGCCGGTGAGCGCGTCCGGGCCGTGCTCGGCGATGGCGGCGATGGCGGCGTCGACCAGGGCCCTGCGCCGCTCGGCGCGCACCGGGGAGGGCGCGGCGGCCCGCCGGGTGCCGGTGGTGTCGGCGCGTCCTCTCGTCATGTCGGGCAAGGCTAGCGGACTCGACGGCGGGGAGTGACGGGCACTACAGTAGCGCTGGGACAGCCTGTACCCGTTATTCACGGTTACAGAAGAACGAAAGGAACCCGATGGCCGCCTACCGGTCCGTGTGGATGGACGACGACCTGGACGCGCTGCGCTCGCTGGCGCGCGCGTTCTACGACAAGGAGGTCACGCCGGACATCGACAAGTACCTCGCCCAGCACCACGTCGACCGCGACCTCTGGAACAAGGCGGGCGAACTCGGGCTGCTGTGCCTCTCCATCCCGGAGGAGTACGGCGGCGGGGGCGGCACCTTCGCGCACGAGGCCGTCATGATCGAGGAGCAGGCCAGGGCCGTCGACACCGCGTGGGGCGCCAGCCTGCACAACGGCATCGTGGCGCACTACCTGCTGCACTACGGCACCGAGGAGCAGAAGCGGCACTGGCTGCCGAAGATGGCCAGCGGCGAGGTGGTCGGCGCGATCGCCATGACCGAGCCCGGCACCGGCTCGGATCTGCAGAACGTCAAGACCAAGGCGCTGCGCGACGGCGACGAGTACGTGATCAACGGCTCCAAGACCTTCATCACCAACGGCTCGCAGGCCGACCTGATCATCGTGGTCGCCAAGACCGACGTCAGCCAGGGCGCGGCGGGCATCAGCCTGGTGCTGGTCGAGGCGGACCGGGCCGGGTTCCGGCGCGGGCGGGTGCTGGACAAGATCGGGCAGAAGGGCCAGGACACCTCGGAGCTGTTCTTCGAGGACGTCCGGGTGCCGGTCGCGAACCTGCTCGGCGCGGCCGAGGGCCAGGGCTTCGTGCAGCTCATGCAGCAGTTGCCGCAGGAGCGGCTGATCATCGCGGTCGGCGCGGTGGCGGGCATGGAGACGGCGCTGGAGCACACGCTGCGCTACGTCAAGGAGCGCGAGGCGTTCGGGCGGCCGGTCTTCGGCTTCCAGAACACCAAGTTCAAGCTGGCCGAGGTGGCGACCGAGGCGCGGGTGGCGCGGGTCTTCACCGACGACTGCGTGGCGAAGCACCTCGTCGGCGAGCTGGACATCCCGACCGTGGCCATGGCGAAGTGGTGGACCACCGACCGCGCGCTGGCGATCTCCAGCGAGTGCCTGCAGCTGTTCGGCGGCTACGGCTACATGACCGAGTACCCGATCTCCCGCATGTGGGCGGACAGCCGGGTGCAGATGATCTACGCGGGCACGAACGAGATCATGAAGGAGATCATCGCGCGCTCGCTCTGACGCGCTGCGTTCGAACCGGGCGGTCTCCGCGGAGATCGCCCGGTTCCGTGTTTCCGCCCACGCGGGCGAGTACATTCCAGCCCGGAACCCATCCGAGCACCGAGGCATGTCGAAAGCCAGTCATGCGGACAGGGACGCGACCATGACCAATGAACCGGCGTTCGCGCCGATTCGCCTGCACAGCGCCGACACCGGCGAACAGGATCCGGCGTGCCCCGCCGACCCGGCCGGCCGCGCGGCGACCACCGCGCAGAACCGGCAGCTGATCGGGATGCTCGCCGCCGTCGCGGGCGGTGACCGGGATGCCTTCACCGACTTCTACCGGCACACCAGCCACCGCGTGTTCGGGCTGGCCGTGCGGGTGCTGCGCAGCCACGCCGCCGCCGAGGAGGTCACCCAGGAGGTGTACCTGCAGGCCTGGTCGATGGCGGCGCGCTACGACGAGACCAAGGCGAGCCCGATCGGCTGGCTCATGATGCTCACCCACCGCCGCGCGGTGGACCGGGTGCGCACCGAGCAGAACGCGGCCAGCCGCGACTCCGTCTACGGCCACGCCCACCTGGGCCGCGCGCACGACAGCGTGGCGGAGGAGGTCGGGCAGCGGCTCGACGAGCAGGCGGTGCTGCTCTGCCTGGAGACGCTCACCGCGACCCAGCGCGAGGCGGTCGGGCTGGCGTACTACACCGGCCGCACCTACCGCGAGGTGGCCGACCACCTCGCGGTCCCGCTGCCCACCCTCAAGAGCCGGATCCGGGACGGGTTGAAACGGCTGGAGAACTGCTTGACCGGAAAGACCAGCGATGCCTGACACCGACCGCGACGACCTGCTCGATCTCGCTCCCCTGTACGCGCTCGACGCCGTCGACCAGCACGAACGCGCCGCCATCGAGGAGCGGCTCGCGCGCGCCGACGCGCCGCTCGCCGCCCGCTTCGCCGACGCGGTGAACCGCACGCACGACGTGCTCGGCGAGCTGTCCCGCGTCGACGCCGTCGCACCGCCGCCGGAGCTGGAGGGGCGGCTGCTGGCCGCGCTCGACCAGCTGCAGCCGGGCGGCGTGCGGGATATCCGCAGCGCGCGGCGGTTCTCCGGGAAGCGGCTGGGCTGGCTGGCGACGGCCGCCGCGGTGCTGGTCGCCGCGGTGGTCGGCGGTGCGGTGCTGGCCGGGCGGGACTCCGGGTCGCCGGATCCGCGGATCACCGCGGCGACGGTGCTCGAGCAGGCGGATGCGCGCGCCGCCACGGTGGCGGTGCCGAGCGGTGGCTCGATCACGGTCAACTCGTCGAGCGCGCTCGGTGCGGCGGCGATCTCCTTCGCCGCCATGCCCGAGCTGCCCGCCGATCGGGACTATCAGCTCTGGATCATCCACCCCGGCGGGGACCCGCTGCCGGACGCGGTGGTGCCCGGCTCCGGGGAGGTCATCGCCAGGTACGCGGTCGCCGACACGATCGCCGTCACGGTCGAGCCCGCGGGTGGCTCGCAGGCGCCGAGCGGGGCCCCGATCGCGGCCATGGTCATGGACTGACCAGTCCGCGCACCGCGCGGGGACGAACTCCTCCGGCATCCCACACGATCTGGAGGGCGCGATGACCGCGACCGAGCAGCACAGCCCCGGCCGGGCGGCGGCCGCGCTCTCCGGCGTTCTCGCCGCCGGCCTCGTCCTCGGGGTCGGGCACCTGGTGGCGGCGGTGGTCGAGCCGGCCGCCTCGCCGTTCCTCGCCACCGGGGCGGCCATGGTGGATCGGACGCCGCGGGCGCTGAAGGACTTCGCGATCCGCGAGTTCGGGAGCAATGACAAGCTGGTGCTCTTCGCGAGCATGGCCGTGGTCATGGTGCTGCTCGCCGCCGTCGCCGGGCTGCTGGAGCGGCGGTTCCGCTTCGCGGGGTGCGGGGTTCTCGCGGTGCTCGGGCTGGTCGTGGTCGGGGCCGCGCTGCAACGGCCGGGCGCGACAGCGGTTTTCGCGGTGCCCGCGGTGCTCGGGGTGGTGGCGGGGATCCTCGCTCTCCGCGTCCTGATGCGGAGCGCGGCCAGGGGCAGCCGTGCGGCGAGCGACGCACCCGCGCACCGCACAGCACGCGCGAGCGCCGGGAACCATTCGCGGCGCGGGTTCCTCGGGATCGCGGCCGGGGTCGGCGCGCTGGCCGTCGCCACCTACGCCGGCGGGCAGTACATCGGGCGGGCGCTGCGCGATGTGGCGGCGGACCGGGCCGGTTTCGTCCTCCCTCGCCCGGTGCGGCCCGCTCCCCCGATCGCGGCCGACGTCACCTTCCCCGACCCGGGCATCTCCCCGTTCACCACGCCGAACGCCGACTTCTACCGGGTGGACACCGCACTGCAGCTCCCCGCGCTCACCTCGGACGAGTGGCGGCTCCGCATCCACGGCCTGGTCGACCGCGAGGTCGAGTACGCCTTCGCCGACCTGCGCGACCGCGCCGCCGCCGAATCCACCTTCACCCTCACCTGCGTCTCCAACGAGGTCGGCGGCGACCTGCTCGGCACCGCCACCTGGACCGGCTACCGCCTCGCCGATTTGCTCGCCGAGGCCGGCCCGCGCCCCGACGCCGACATGGTGCTCTCCACCAGCATCGACGGCTTCACCGCGAGCACCCCGCTCGCCGCGCTCACCGACGGCCGCGACGCACTGCTCGCCGTCGGCATGAACGGCGAGCCGCTCCCGGTGGCGCACGGCTACCCGGCGCGCATGGTGGTTCCCGGGCTCTACGGCTACGTCTCCGCCACCAAGTGGGTGGTCGACCTCGAGCTCACCCGCTTCGACCGCGCCACCGCCTACTGGACCGACCGCGGCTGGACCGCCGAGGCCCCGATCAAGACCTCGTCCCGGATCGACGTCCCGGCCTCCTTCGCCACCGTCGACGCCGGGCGGGTGGTGGTCGCGGGCGTCGCGTGGGCCCAGCAGAAGGGCATCGACCGGGTCGAGGTGCAGGTGGACGACGCCCCCTGGCAGCGGGCCGAGCTCGCCGCCGAGTACTCCGTCGACACCTGGCGGCAGTGGCGCTTCGCCTGGGATGCCGCACCGGGCGCGCACACCCTTCGGGTCCGGGCCACCGACCGCACCGGCGCCACCCAGACCGACGCCCGCGCCCGCCCCTTCCCGGACGGCTCGACCGGCTGGCACAGCCGCGTGGTCACGGTGCGCTGAGCGCACCCCCGAGCGGGCGGGTCGCGGTGGCGGCGAGCTCCTCGTGCTCGTCGTTGATCAGGTGGTAGGCGGCGGCGAGGTCGTCGAGGGCGGCGCGCCACAGCGTCTCGGTCTCGGCGCCGAGCGGGTGCCTGCTCAGCTGCACCAGCACCGCGGCGGCGTCGGCGGCCCGCGCGGCGGCGTCCAGCAGGACCGGAACGGGTTCGGCGGCGGCGTCGGCGGCCAGCACCTCGATGCGATTGCTGAGCTGACGCGCGTCGAACCGGGCCCGCTCGGCGGTCACCTCGGCGGTGGGCGGGAGCCCGCCGGCGGCGGCGCTCCAGCGGCGTTCGCGCTGGTCCGCGTCGTCGGCGGTGCCGATCACCCGGCGCACCTCGTCACCGAGCACGCGGTGTACCAGACCGGCCAGTTTCGCCTGCTCCACACCGTGATCCGGATCGACCGGGCGCAGCACCCCCGGCTGGTCGGGTTCCACGTTCAGGACGGCGAGCACCGCCCGCAGCTGTGCCATCGTGACCATGCACCCCACCTTTCCCCTGATCGGGCCGCCCACGCCTGCCCGATAGCGGAATAGTAACTATTCCCCGGCCGGTGCGGGGGCGGCACGGCGATCCGGGTGCGCGCCGACGACCCCGAGCAGACCGTCCAGCTGGAATTCGAAGAGCTCGGCGCGGTCGGCGAAGGTCCGCTCCCCGTACATGTCGAAGACGTCGGCGCTCACCGCGCCGATCAGCCCGGCGTACAGGGCGGTGCCGCGGGCGATGAGCCAGTCCGGCAGCGGCAACCCGAACTCCGCGCGGATCGCCTCGAAGTCGGCCCGCAGCGCGGCCGATACGGCGGGTACCGCGTCGGGTTCGGTGAGCGCGCCCGCCGCGTGCGCCTCGCCCAGCAGCCGCATCATGGCGACGATGAGCCTGGTGCCGGACTGCACGGTCTGCTCGGCGGGCGCGTGGTAGCCGGGCACCGGGGTGCCGAAGAGCAGGCCGTAGCGGGCCGGTTCGGCGAGCGCCCAGCCGCGCAGGGTGCGGCCGAGCACGCGCAGTGCCTCCACCGGGTCGCCGGGCCCGGCGGCGAGCGCGGCGTCCACCTCGTCGCCGAGCGCGGTGTAGCCGTCGACGAGCAGCATGGTGAGCAGCTCGTCGCGGCTGCGCACGTAGCGGTAGACCGCGGACGAGACGACGCCGAGGTCGCGGGCGACGGCCCGCAGGGAGAGCGCCGCAGCGCCCTCGGCGGCCAGGTGCCTGCGACCGATCTCCAGGATGTCGGTCATGGTCTGCGCCCTGGCGCGGTCGCGGGGTGTCGACATGGCTCCAGCCTGACCGTCGAGGGAGAGCACTGTCAACTCTTGCGAGCGCTGCTCCACAGAAGGTGTAACCGGCAGTTTCGCGTACAAGCTACCGAGGAGTAGTGTTGCCTCCGTCACTACTCGCCCCGGATCGAGGAGCAGCCCATGGACCAGCGGACGACCGACTACGACGTGCTGATCGTCGGTTCGGGGTTCGGCGGCAGCGTCACCGCGCTCCGGCTGGTCGAGAAGGGATACAAGGTCGCCGTACTGGAGGCGGGCCGCCGCTTCGCCGACGACGAACTGCCGCGCACCTCGTGGGACCTGCGCAAGTTCCTCTGGGCGCCGAAGCTCGGCTGCTACGGCATCCAGCGCATCCACCCGCTGCGCAACGTGCTCATCCTGGGCGGCGCGGGCGTCGGCGGCGGCTCGCTCAACTACGCGAACACCCTCTACGTGCCGCCGGAGCCGTTCTTCCAGGACCCGCAGTGGCGCGACATCACCGACTGGCGCGACGAGCTGACCCCGTACTACGAGCGGGCCAAGCAGATGCTCGGCGTGGTGCGGAACCCGCACATGACCCCCGCCGACGAGATCTTCAAGCAGGTCGCCGACGACATGGGCGTCGGCGACACCTTCGTGCAGACCCCCGTCGGCGTGTTCTTCGGCGAGCCCGGCGAGACGGTGCCCGACCCCTACTTCGGCGGTGCGGGCCCGGAGCGCACCGGCTGCCTGGAGTGCGGCGACTGCATGGTCGGCTGCAAACACGGCGCGAAGAACACCCTGGTCAAGAACTACCTGTACCTCGCGGAGCAGGCCGGGGCCGAGGTCGTCCCGCTGACGACGGTGACCGGGCTGCGGCCGCACAGCGACGGCACCTGGGACATCACCACCGAGCGCACCGGCGCCTGGCTGCGCAAGCGGCCGCACACGTACTCGGCGCAGCAGGTGGTGCTGGCCGCGGGCACGCTCGGCACCCAGAAGCTGCTGCACGCCATGCGCGACACCGGCACGCTCCCCGACCTCTCCCCCCGCGTCGGCGAGCTGACCCGCACCAACTCCGAATCCATCGTCGGCGCGGCCACCCGCACGGTGAACCCGGACATCGACGTCACCCGCGGCGTCGCCATCACCTCCTCCATCCACCCGACCCCGGACACGCACATCGAGCCGGTGCGCTACGGCCGCGGCTCGAACTCCATGGGGCTGCTGCAGACGCTCATGGTCGACGGCGGCGGCCGGGTGCCGCGCTGGCTGCGCTTCCTCGGCGTCGCGCTGCGGCACCCGCTCACCCTGCTCAGCTTCCTGAGCGTGCGGAACTGGAGCGAGCGCACCATCATCTCGCTGGTCATGCAGCACCTGGACAACTCCATCACCACCTACACCACGCGCGGGCTCTTCGGCCGCAAGCTCACCAGTAAGCAGGGGCACGGCGAGCCCAATCCGACCTGGATCCCGGCGGGCAACGACGTCACCCGCCGGGTCGCGGAGAAGATCGGCGGCGTGGCGGGCGGCACCTGGGGCGAGGTGTTCAACATCCCGCTGACCGCGCACTTCCTCGGCGGCGCGCCGATCGGCGCCGACCGCGAGCACGGCGTGATCGACGCCTACCACCGGGTCTTCGGCTACCCGACGCTGAGCGTGGTCGACGGCGCCGCCGTCTCCGCCAACCTCGGCGTCAACCCCTCGCTCACCATCACCGCCCAGGCCGAGCGGGCCGCCGCCTACTGGCCGAACAAGGGTGCGGTGGATCAGCGGCCGCCGCAGAGCGAGAAGTACCGCCAGGTCGCTCCCGTCGCCCCGGAGCACCCGGCGGTCCCGGCGCACTCCCCCGCCGCACTGGTGCTCCCGATCGTGCGGATCACCTCCGGGCAGCCGCGCACGCCCGCGGTCGGCTGACCCGGCGGAGCCGCTCGGGCTGCCGTGATCGGCTCCCGGACAGACCGGTTCGGCGCGGATGCGCGTTTCGCGGACCACACCGGCCCGTTCCTCGTAGATTGACGGATATCCCCACACCGGTACGGCCGATCGGAGCGTGCAACTGTGCCAACGGACGAAATCGACGCCGACTACGTGATCGTCGGGGCGGGCTCCGCGGGGGCGGTGCTGGCGAACCGGCTGAGCGCCGACGCCGCGACCCGGGTCATGCTGCTGGAGGCCGGGCCCGCGGACAAGAACCGGTTCGCGCACATCCCGGCCGCGTTCGCCAAACTGTTCCGCACCGAGGTGGACTGGGACTACCTGACCGAGCCGCAGGAGCAGCTCGGCAACCGGCAGATCTACTGGCCGCGCGGGAAGATGCTGGGCGGCTCGTCGTCGATGAACGCCATGATGTGGGTGCGCGGGTTCCGCGCCGACTACGACGAGTGGGCGCTGCTCGCGGGCAGCGAGTGGGGGTTCCAGGCCGCGGTCGAGCAGTTCCGCCGGATCGAGACGGTCGAGGACGCCGAGTTCCCGGACGAGGGCACCACCGGCCCGCTGCACATCCAGCACCAGCGCAGCCCGCGCGCACTCACCGCCGCCTACCTGGCCGGGGTGCAGGAGGCCGGGTACCCGGTGGAGCCGGCGAACCGGCCGGACCCGCAGGGCTTCACGCAGACCATGGTGACCCAGCGCGCCGGCCGCCGATGGAGCACCGCCGACGGCTACCTGCGCCCGGCGCTGCGCAGGCCGAACCTGCGGGTGCGTACCGAGGCGCAGGCCACCCGGGTGCTCTTCGACGGCACCCGCGCGGTCGGCGTCGAGTACCGGCAGGGCGGGGCGACGAAGGTGGTGCGGGCACGGCGCGAGGTGGTGCTCAGCGGCGGGGCGATCAACAGCCCGCAGCTGTTGCTGCTCTCCGGCATCGGCGACGCCGATCAGCTGGCCGCGCACGGTATTCCGGTGGTGCGGCACGCGCCAGAGGTCGGCGCGGGGCTGCAGGACCACCTGGTGGCCGCGCTCGGGTACGGGGTGCGCGGCGATTCGCTCTTCGCCGCGGAGAAGCCGCGCGAGCTGCTCGGCTACCTGCTGCGCCACCGCGGGATGCTCACCTCGAATGTCGGCGAGGCATACGGTTTCGTGCGCAGCCGCGGCGATCTGGAGCAGCCCGATCTCGAGCTGCTCTTCGCGCCCGCGCCCTTCTTCCACGAGGGGCTGCGCGACCCCGAGGAGCACGGCGTCGTGCTGGCGACGGTGCTGCTGCGCCCGTTCAGCCGCGGCGCCATCACCCTGGCCTCCGCCGACCCGCTGGCCAAGCCGCTCATCGACCCCCGCTACCTGACCGACAGCGACGGTGCCGACCGGGCCGCCATCCTCGCCGGGCTGCGCGCCTGCGCCGAGATCGCGCAGACCCCGGCCATGAAGGCGGTGCTCGGCGGCCTGATCTACCCGCCGGAGGCGCCGGAGGATCTGGCCGCCGCCGCGGAGCTGAGCCTCGAGGGGTACTCGCACACGCTGTACCACCCGGTCGGCACCTGCCGGATGGGCACCGACGCGGCCAGCGTCGTCACCCCGCGGCTGGAAGTGCGCGGGGTGCAGGGGCTGCGGGTGGCGGACGCCTCGGTCATGCCGCTGCTGGTGCGCGGGCACACGCACGCGCCCGCCGTGTTCATCGGTGAGCAGGCGGCGGCGTTCCTGCTGACCTCCTGAACCGGATCGCCGAGCAGCACGTGGAGTAGGTCATGAACGGGCTTCCGCTCCATCCCCTCGTCGTGCACGCCGTCGTCGTGCTGGTTCCGCTGGCCGCGCTCGGTGTGGTCGCGATCGCCCTCCTGCCTGCCGCACGGGCGCGGTTCGGGTGGCTGGTGGTCGCGGTCGCCGGGGTGGCCGCGGCGCTCACCCCGGTCGCCACCTCCAGCGGCGAGGAGCTGGAGCACGCACTGCCCGCCAACGAGCTGATCGAGCGGCACGCCGGACTCGGCGAATGGATGCTCTACCTGGTGGTTCCGCTCTTCCTGGTGGCGCTGGCGCTCGTGCTGGTGGATCGGGCGACGGGCGCCTGGGCGAAACCGGTGCTGATCGTGCTCGCGGTATTCGGCATCGCCGTCGCGGTGGTGGCGATGGCGCACGTGTACCGCGTCGGCGAGTCCGGCGCGCGGGCGGTGTGGGACGGGGTGGGCGCGCTCACGGCACCGCGGTGACCAGGGCCGCGACCGCCGCCGCGAGGTACGGCAGCGGGTAGCCGATATCGCGGTAGGCGCGGGCGGCGAGCACGGTGGCGGCGGCGCCGAGGAAGTAGAGGACGAGACCCAGCGCGGCGGCGGCGCCGACCGCAGGGACCCAGAACCCGGCGAGCAGACCGGCCGCGCCGAGCGCCTTCACCCCGCCGAGCCAGGGCAGGGCGCGGTCCGGGATGCCGTAGCGGCGCATATTGCCGCGCACCCAGTCGGCGCGGACGAGATCGATCAGGGCGGCGATGGCGGCCAGGGCGGCGGCGAGCAGGGTGGTGACGATACGGGCGGTGGACACGGGTCTCCTTCGGGGCACGGGCGGCGTCGACTACGTGACGACCGACCGCGACGAAAGGTGACCGGTGCGCACTGCGGAGAAGCTGTTCCTGGCCGAGCGACCCCGGCTGCTTGCGCTCGGCTGCCGGATGCTCGGGTCGGCCGCCGACGCCGAGGACGTGGTGCAGGAGGCGTGGTTCCGGCTGCGCGGGGCAGGCGCGCCGGACAATCCGGCGGCCTGGCTGACCACGGTGACCACCCGGCTCTGCCTGGACCGGCTGCGGGCGCGGGCGCGGCGGCCCGAGCAACTCGGGGCGTTCACCCCCGAGGTAGCGGGCGGGGTCGATCCGGTCGAGGAGACGGTGCTGGTCGAGGAGGTGGGGCGGGCGCTGCTGGTCCTGCTGGATCGGCTGGGGCCGGAGGAGCGGGTGGCGTTCGTGCTGCACGATCTGTTCGCGGTGCCGTTCGCCGAGATCGCGCCGATGGTGCGGCGGACGCCTGCGACGGCCAAGAAGCTGGCGAGCCGGGCCAGGGTGAAGGTGCGCGGGGCGGGGGCGCCGGAGCGCGCGTCCCGGGATCGGGCGGTGGCGGAGCGGTTCCTCGCGGCGGCGCGGAGCGGGGACATCGGTGCGCTGCTCGCCGTGCTGGCACCGGACGTGGTGCGCACCGCCGACCCGGCGGCGCTGCCCGCGGGTGCGGAGCCGGTGGTGCGCGGCGCGGACGCCGTCGCCGGGGAGACGGTGCTGCTGCGCGCCCGCGCCCGCTACGCCGCGGTACTGCTGATCGACGGCACACCGGGGCTGGTCGTCGCGCCCGGCGGGCGGCTGCGCGCGGCGCTGCGGCTCACGGTGCGCGACGGCCGGATCGCCGGCTACGAGGTGATCGCCGACCCACCCCGGCTGGCGACCCTGACGCTCGCGCTGCCCGACGCGACGCCCGCGCGTCGCGGCGGACGCGACGGACGCGGCTGCGACGGCGGACGCTGCGACGGCGGACGCTGCGGAGACGGACACGGCGGCGACGGACGCTGCGGAACAGCCGATCCCGAGCGACTCCCGCCCGCATCGGCACCCGGCCCCTGACCGCACCCGGACGATCGGGCGCGGGCGGCGCCGACCTCCCCCGCCTCAGTGCGCCGGGACGCGGGCGAAGCCGAGCGGCGGGGTGGGGTACGGGTTGCTCCGCAGCACCGGGCGGAAATCGGCGAGTGCGGGCAATACATCGGTGTTACGGGCGGCGTAGCAGCGGACGAGCGGCAACCGCCCCGCCACCTCGGCGCGCTCCAGCGGCTCGGGGTCGACGAAGCCGATCACGTCCAGCCCGACGCCGAGCGTGCGCGCGATCCGCAGCAGCGCGCCGGACTTGCGGCCCCACCCCACCTCGACGGCGGAGAAATACTCGAGCACCCCGTGCCCGCGCAGCGCGGCGACGGTGCGGTCGGGATGGCCGCGCCCGGCGACGGCGTGCAGCACGCCGCGATCGCGGAGCAGCCGCAGGGTGCGCAGCGCGGCGGGGCGCAGCGCGCCGCCGGAGCCGTCGCTGACGGTGCCGTTCCACAGCGTGTGGTCCGGTTCCCAGACCAGGCAGTGCAGAGCCGGTCTCATCGGCCCGCTCCTATCGGTTGTCGACGCGCGTGTCACGCCGATCGCGCCTCACCTTCCTCGCCGCGACACGAACCGGGCAAGCCCCCGTTTTCCGGTGCTGACCGGCCGGGGGCGGCACGACTCTACAATCCGCGGCCACCGTCGGAGCGGCGTTCCGGGCCGACCGATTCGGACGTGACGCGACTCACGCCCTCTTTCGGCTACGCTTTCCGGACCGGCTGTGATCGGTCACAGTGGTATTTCGGACGACGACGCCGGGATTCACAGAAGCACGGGATTCGTTCCCCGGACAGCGTGCTGCGATTACTGTGATCAACCTGCACAGCTAGTAAACCCGGGGGCAGAAGGAGTCGCCTATGTCCGTCGACAGTTCGACCAGAGCGGGCCTGACCCTGTCCGGAAAACCGATGTCGTCGTCCCTCCAGGACGTGCGGTCGCTTTCCCGGCAGATGGTGGGGCATTTCGTCGCGAACGTCGCGCCCTGCGGGACCCTACCCGGCGACGCCATCTCCGGCGATGTCACCACGATCACTCGGGTCTGCCTCGAATTCGCGGTCAGCATGCTCGACGGCAAGGACATCCCGGAGAAGCTGCAGCGGCTGCAGGACGCGGCGGCGGGCTGGGCGCGCGAGGGCGTGCCCATCGACACCATCCACCACTCCATCCACGAGGGCTTCAAGATGGGGCTCGATCTCGTGGTCTCGCAGGCCAGCATCAAGGACTACGAGAACCTGGTCGACGGCGCCAAGACCGTCGTCGAGATGCTCGACATGATCACCACCACCATCTCCATGGCCTACGTGCGCGAGCTGCGCTCAGTGGTGAGCGAGCACCACACCGCGGTGCACACGCTCACCTCCGCGCTGCTGGGCGGGCACAGCACCTCGACCATGGCGCGCGAGTGCGGGATCGCCATCGCGACGTCGTACGCGGTGCTCGCGGTCGCCATCCCGCCGCACCGGGACGAGGCCAACCCGACCCTGGACGGCCTGGTAGTGGCCAGGCGCAAGCTGCGCCGGGTGCAGGCCGAGCTGGCCACCCGCTGCGGGGAGAGCGCGCTCTCGCTGCTCAGCGTGGACGGCGGCACCGTGCTCATCCCGGCCACCCGGTTCGACCGCGAGGGCTTCGACGCCCTGGTCGAGCAGCTGTCCCGGGCGGCGCAGGTCGGCATCACCGCGACCGTGGTGGAGGCGACCCCGGAGCAGATCCCGGACGCCGCCGACCAGGCGCACGAGCTGCTGGACATGGTGCAGCGGCTGCAGGCCGTCGCCGGGCTCTACCGCTTCGACGAGCTGGCGCTGGAGTACCAGCTCACCCGCCCCGGCCCGGGCCGGGAGTACCTCGGCTCGCTGCTCGACCCGCTGGACGAGCACCCGGAACTGCTGGAGACCCTGCAGCGGCACATCGCCAACAACCTGAACCGGCAGCGCACCGCGCGCGTCCTGCACGTGCACACCAACACGGTGGACTACCGGCTCAAGCGGATCGGTCAGCTCACCGGCTTCGACCCGTCCCAGCCGTCCGGGCTGTGGTACCTGCGCTCGGCCCTGGTCGCGCGCACCTACCGCGCGTCCTGACCGGCTGATCGACCCACCTCGCCCGAGAACGCCCGGCCGGAATTGCCCCGGCCGGGCGTTCTCGCGTGCGGCCGATGAGCCGCACCCGAACGGCACGCCGGAGCGGCGGGCGATCTCGGCGGCGTCGGTGCGCGGGTCGAGGCGGCGCATTCGCCGCCGGACCGCGAATCCGGGGGTCAACGTCATGGCCGGGGCTCCACCCGCACCGGCGTCCGCGCCCCCACCTCCACCGTGATGACCGCCCGGCCGGTGGCGTCCGCCCGGATCGTGGCCTCGGTCGCGCCGCTCGCGGTGTAGAGCCGGTCCGGGACGAGCCGGTCGAGCGCGAGGTTCGCGCGGACCGGACCCGCGCCGGGGTACAACACCGCGTCGAGCGCGGCGCCGTCCGATACCGCCCGCGCCACGAGCACCTCCGGATAGGCGGCAGCGGCGATCCGCGGACCCTGCCGCCACGCGTCGGGCATGCCGAAGCCGATCAGGTCACGCATGCCGGAGCGGCGTCCGAAGCGCGCCATCAGCGAGTAGAGATTGCCCTGCGTGGACAGCCCCGCGTAGCGGGCGGCGCCGCCCGAGCGGAGGACCGTCTCGGTGTCGTCGACGTAGCGCAGTGCGCTGGCGGCGACCTCCTCGTCCCCGACCTCGCGCGCCGCCATCGCCAGGAACACCTGGCCGAAGGATTGCCCGCCGAAGGCGTAGCTGCCCGCGTCGCACCGGTTGGCCGGTGTCGGCGGGAGCAGGAACCGCTCGCCGTCGTGCCGGATCATGGTCTCGCGCATGAGCCACCACGAGCGCAGTGCGAGATCGGGCATGAAGGAGTGCATCCAGTAGGTGGTCGGCATCTGCACCCCCGCGTCGGACCAGAGGTGCCAGGAGAGGCCGAGGGTCTCCGACCGGACGCCGATCATCCGGCCGTCGGGGCGGTGGAACTCCTCGCGGTAGGCGCGGCCGATGTCGTCGCGCAGGTCGGCGAAGTAGCTCGACCCGTGCAGCCGGTCGTGCATCAGCAGCGTATTGGCGCCGAAGATGTTGCACACCGGATAGATCCAGCGTGGTTCACAGGAGAACAGGGTGTACGGCGAGCGCTCCATATTGCGCGCGATCGAGCCGGCGAGCGCGCCGAAATCGTGGTCGTAGTGCTCGGTCTCCGACCAGGTGTAGCGCAGTGCGCCGGGGCGGGAGAAGCGGTCGTCCTCCAGCGTCTCGAACATTCCCACCGCGGCGCCCTGCCAGCCGGTGAGCATGACGTTGTCGCCGTTGTCGACCGGGTCCCGCCCGAGCGACATCCGGCCCCACGCGTTCTCCAGCGCCCAGTATCCCCAGACCCGCCGATCCCCCACCTTGGTGATCGCCCGGTGCTGGGCCTCGGTCAGGTACCCGGAGAACGACGGGGTGTGGGTATAGCGGTAGACGGAGAGCGCGTAGCCGAGAATGCACAGCTGATAGCGCAGTGCCGCCTCCCGGAACTGGTCCCGTTCGTCGAAGCCGGCGAACTCGGCGAGGGGCTGCAGGGCGAGATCGAGGGCGAAGCGCAGGTGCGCGAGATCGTCTTCGGTGGCCTCCGCGACCGGGAGCACCTCCCGGGAGGGCAGCGCCGTCTCCAGGAATCGCACCGAGCGGAGTTCGGTGTTGAGCGCGACGGCCCTGCGCCGCTGGACGCGGTGTCGCACCAGGTGCAGCGCGAGGAACAGCGCGACCGTCCCCGGGACGAGGCAGGCCGCGACGACCTGCGGGGCGGCCCAGCCCGCCGGGTGCAGGTGGTCGTGGTGCAGGGGCAGCAGGATGGCCGCGATCCACACGGCGACGGGCAGCACGGCGGCGCCGATCATCCACCAGATCAGCACCGAGATCCCGAGCGCCGCGATCGCCACCGCCGTCATCGGCCAGTGCCCGTGCGAGAGGAAGCCGCCGCCGGGGACGAGCAACCCCGCCCCGACCACCTGCCCCCTCGGTCCGCCAACGGTGACCAGCAGCGCCCCGGCCAGCCAGGTCGCCGCCAGCACCGCGGTGACCCGGAGCAGGATGCGGCGCGTGACCGCCCCGATGAGCGGCGGATTCTCGGGGAGCAACCTGGCGGCGACCAGGCGACCGGCCGGCTGCCGATCGGTATCGGCGATCACGGCACCGCTCCGGCGGTCAGCGCCACCCCGGCCTGCCCGAAGCGGGCCGCGGGCGGGAAGGCGGCGCCGGAGGCGGGCACTCCACCTCGCCACCACCGGATCGGTGCGCGGAACACCGACGAGATCGCCGCCAGCACCGCCATTCCCAGGACACAGCACAGCATCGCCACTCCAATCGAGAACTGGAACGTGTCAGTTCTCGATCTGAGAATAAACGAACCGGAGCACCTGTCAAGATGGGACGATGTCGAACGAGGGAAGCGCGGTCGGCCGTCGGTACGCGGGCGCCAGCGCCGCCGAGCGACGGCTGGATCGGCGTTCCCAGCTGGTCGAGGCCGGTCTCGACCTCGTGCTCGAGGGTGGCGTGGTGTCGCTGACGGTCCTCGCGGTGTGTCAGCGGGCCGGACTCTCCAAGCGCTACTTCTACGAGAGCTTCGAGAGCCTCGACGCGCTGCTGGCGGTCACGCTGACCGATGTCCTGTCCGGCGTGGCCCGGACGATCGACCTGGCCGATGCTCGTGCCGTCGGCTCCCCGGCCGGGGTGGTCACCCTCGCGGTCGAGGCGATACTCGACGCCTTCGACGATCCGCGCGTTGCCCGCCTGTATGTCGAGTCGGCGGGGTATCCGCACCTGCTCGCCGCGCGCGACCGGGCGGTCGCCGCCTTCGTCGATCAGCTCCTCGCGATGATCACCGGCAGGCCCGGCGGTACCGCGCGCCAGGTCATGCTGGCACAGGTGCTGATCTCCGGCACCACGCACGTGGTCGCCATGTGGCTGCGCGGAACGCTCGCGCTGACCAGGGAGCAGTTCGTCGAGACGCTGGTGCGCCTGGGGACCGAGACCGCGCGGATCGTGACCGAGCCGGTCGGCGACTGACTCCGCGCCTACCGGGAGCCGTCGCCGGGCAGGCCCAGGCCCGGCTGGCGGATCATGGTCCAGAAGCGCGGCATGCCGTCGGGCTGGTGGGTGGAGGCGACGTCGAAGCCGTGCCGCTCGTAGAACGGCACGTTGGCCTCGTTCACCGTCTCCAGGTAGGTGGGGTGGGCGGATTCGGCGAGCACCGGGTCGATGAGCGCGGCGCCGTGCCCTCGACCCTGCTCGTCCGGGTCGACGCCGAGGATGAACAGGTGCAGGAAGGGCTGCTCGAGCACCGCGCGCTGGGCCCGCTCCAGCTCGGAGGTGAAGGCGCCGAAGCGGCGGAAGGCGCCGGGGCCGAGCCGGACCGGCGCGCTCAGGAAGCCGGCGCCCGCCAGTTGGCGCAGGCCGAGCCCGCGCCCGGGCAGCAGCCAGATCGCCGCGCCCGCGCCGGGCCGCTCGTCCAGCCTTCCGTACTTCCGGCCGAGCCGGGCCGAGGTGTCGAAGAACCAGGGCAGCACCGCCGCGCGGCGCGCGGGGTCGGGCTGGATGTAGGTGAACATGGGATCGTCGTGGAAGGCGCGGGCCAAGATCCTGCCGGGTCCGGTCATGCCGGGATCCTAGAGCGCGAAGCCGTTCGTGGCATCGGGTACAGCGCTGCGCGCAGCGAGATTCCGATCTTCGATCGGGTCTTCCGATCGACACCGATCAGTATCGACGGAACCTGAATTCGGTTGTGCGCCAATCGTTGACCTGGGCCGATGGGCCGTGCTGGAGTCGATCCCATGTCTGCAGAGCACGAAGAGGTCCGGCGTTCCGGGAACAGATTGGGCCGCAGCCGGGCGTGGCCGATCGCGGCGGTCATCGCGGTCGTCGCGGTGGTGGTGGCGGGGGTCGTCCTGGCCACCCGTTCGGGCTCGGACGCCGCGGCGGAGACGCCCGCCCGCAGCGGGACACTGACCTACGCGGTGGCCGGCACCCAGGTCTCGCTCGACCCGGCCGTCGCGGCGACCGCGGTGACCAGCGTGATCAACCGCAACATCTTCGACTCGCTGGTGGTGCAGACCGGCCCGGAGAGCTTCGGCCCGTGGCTGGCCAGCGAGTGGAGCCTCTCCCCCGACGGCCGCACCTACACCTTCACGCTGCGCGAGGGGGTCACCTTCCACGACGGCACCCCGCTGGACGCCGCCGCGGTGCGCGCCACCCTCGACCACGTGGTCGACCCGAAGACCAAGTCCGCCTACGCGGCCTCGCTGATCACGCCGTACCAGGAGACCAGGGTGCTCGACGCCCGGCGGCTCGAGGTGGTGCTGAAGCAGCCGTTCACCCCGTTCCTGCAGGCACTCTCCACCCCGAGCCTCGGCATCCAGAGCCCGAAGGCGCTCACCGCGCCGGAGTACCGCCCGGTGGGCACCGGCCCGTTCGCCTTCGAGCGGTGGGAGCAGGGCAAGCGCGAGACGCTGGTGCGCAACGAGGGCTACACCTCGCCGCCGACCGGCGCGGAGAACAGCGGCGCCGCCTACCTGGACCGGCTGGTGTTCGAGTTCGTCCCGGAGGACGCCACCCGCTACGGCGCGCTGATCAGCGGCCAGGTGCAGGGCATCGCCGGGGTGCCGCCGGTCTCCGCCGGTGACCTGTCGGGGCTGGACGGCTTCGAACTGCACAGCACCGAGACGCCGGGGCTGAACTACAACGTCTACCTGAACCGCTCCCGCGGCGCGCTGCAGGATCCGCTGGTGCGCCGCGCGCTGAGCTCGGCGGTGGACGTCGACGCGCTGGTGCGCAGCGTCTACTTCGGCCGCTACCCGGTGGCGGACAACGCGCTGAGCCCGACCACGGCCGACTACGACGGGGGCGCGAACAGCGAACTGGCGAAGCACGATCCGGACGCGGCGCGCAGGCTCCTCGACCAGGCCGGGTGGACCGGGACCGACGCCGACGGATACCGGGTCAAGGACGGCAAGCGGCTCACCCTGGTCTGGCCGTACTGGCCCGAGGGCACCAAGGACCAGCGCGAGGTGATCGCCGAGGGCTTCAAGGCGCAGGCGCGCACAGTCGGCATCGAGATCGCCAGGCCCACCGTCGACACCGGCACCTACGTCGACCGCTACCTGATCGGCGGCGAGTACGACCTGGTCGACGTGAGCTTCGCGCGCCCGACCCCGGACGTGCTGCGCTTCGCCTTCTTCTCCGCCAACACCTACGCCAAGGCGGGCGGCAACGTGGCGCTGGTGAACTCGCCGGAGATCGACGCCTGGGTCACCGAGGCGGCGGCCGACCCGGCCAAGGCGGGCGCGGCCTACTCGGCGGTGCAGCGCGAGGTGCTCAAGCAGGCCTACATCGTGCCGGTCTACACCCCGGTGAGCCTGACCGGGTTCGCGGATTCGGTCCGCGGGCTGGTCTTCGACGCGCAGACCTACCCGCGCTTCGCCGACGTCTGGCTCGCCTCCTGAGCCGGGTGCCGGAGCCGCTGCGCTGGCTGGCCGGGCGGCTGGCGCTGGCGCTGCTGGTGATGTGGGGGGCGGCCACGGTGACCTTCGCCGGGCTGCTGCTCATTCCCGGCGACCCGGCGCGGGCGGTGGCGGGCGGGGTCGCGGCCACCGCCTCGCCGGAGGTGCTGGCCCGGATCCGCGCCGACTACGGCTTCGACGATCCGGTACTGCTCCAGTACCTGCGCTTTCTCGGCCGGTTGCTCCGCGGCGACCTGGGCCGCTCGTACCAGCTGAACCAGCCGGTGCTGACGGTGGTGGCCGATCAGGCGGGCGCCACGCTGGCACTCGCGCTCGGTGGGATGGTGCTCGGGCTGCTGCTCGCGCTCGCGGTCGCGGTCGCCACCGCGGGCAGGCCGCGGCCGCGCGCGGTGGCGCGGGTGGCGGAGTTCGGGGCGCTCTCCATGCCGACGTTCTGGATCGGGTTCCTGCTGCTCGCGCTCTTCTCCTTCCGCTGGCACCTGTTCCCGGTGCTCGGCAACGGCGGCCCGGCCGCGCTGGTGCTGCCCTGGATCACCCTCGCCATCGCCATCGCCGGGGTGCTCTCCCAGGTGGCGCGGGACGGGATCGAGCAGGCGCTGGCGCAGCCGTTCGCGCTGACGGTGCGGGCGCGCGGCGCCACCGAGACCAGGGTGCGGCTGCACCACGCGCTGCGGCACGCGGCGCTGCCGGTGCTCACCATCTCGGGCTGGATGTTCGGCAACCTGCTCGGCGGGGTGGTGGTCGTGGAGACCGTCTTCGCCCGGCAGGGGCTGGGCCAGGTGCTGGTGACGGCGGTGCGCGGCCGCGACTACCCGGTGGTGACCGGGCTGGTCGTGCTCACCGCCGCCGCCTTCTCGCTGATCGGGATCGCGCTGGACCAGCTGTACCGGATCGTCGACCCCCGGGTCGGGGCGGTGGTGCGGTGAGTACCGCGATCGCGCTCGGCCGCGGCTCCGTGCGGCTGCCCGGCGCCGGGGTGCTGCTCGCCGGGGCGGTGCTGCTGCTGATCCTGCTGGCCGCGGTGGCGCCGGGGCTGCTGGCCGGGTCACCGGATGCCATCGACCCGGCGGTCGCGCTGCGGCCGCCGAGCCTCGCGCACCCGTTCGGCACCGACTGGCTGGGCCGCGACGTCTACGCCAGGGTGGTGCACGGCACCGCGGCCACGCTGCTGGTCGGGGTCGGCTCGACGTTGGCGGCGAGCCTGGTCGGCGCGGTGTGGGGGTTGCTGGCGGCGCTGGGCGGGCCGGTGGCGGACCAGGTCGGCATGCGGCTCGCCGACGTCTTCCTCGCGTTCCCCGCGGTGCTGATGGCGCTGCTGGTGGTGGCCGTGCTCGGGCCGGGCACCGGGAATGTCGCGATCGCGGTGACGGTGGCGCTGGCCCCCGGTTTCGCCCGGATCGTGCGGATCCGGACGCACCTGGTGCGGCAGTTCGCGTACGTGCGGGCGGCGCTCGACCTCGGCATCGCGCCGGTCCGGGTGGTGCTGCGGCACGTGGCGCCGAATGTGCTGATCCCGCTCGGGGTGCTGGTGGTGATCAATATCGGCACCGCGATCATCATCGGCGCCTCGCTCAGCTTCCTCGGTCTCGGCGCGGAGTCCTCGGTGCCGGAGTGGGGCGCGCTGCTCGCGCAGTCGCGCAACTATCTCTCCGCGCAGTGGACGCTCGCGGTCTTCCCCGGGCTCGCGGTGACGGTGACGGTGCTGGCCGTGAGCGTGCTCGGGCGCGCCCTGCAGGCCCGATCGGAGGGGGAGTCGTGACCGAGCCGCTGCTCGAGGTGCGGAATCTGTCGGTGCGGTTCGGGGCGGGCACGCCCGCCGTGCGCGACGTGGGGTTCGAGCTGGCGGCCGGGCGCTGCCTGGCGCTGGTCGGCGAGTCCGGGTCGGGCAAGAGCGTGGTGGCCCGCACCCTGCTCGGGCTGGCCGGCGGCACCGCCGAGGTGCGCGCGGACGACCTGCGCTTCGACGGGATCGACCTGCGCGCGCTGCCGGGCAGGCAGTGGCGCCGGATCCGGGGCAGGCGCATCGGTTTCGTCCTGCAGGACGCGCTGACCTCGCTCGACCCGCTGCGCCGGATCGGGCACGAGGTGGCCGAGCCGCTGCAGATCCACGGGCTGGCGAAACCGGACGAGCTCGACGACGCGGTGCTCGGACTGCTGGCCGCCGCGGGCATCCCGGACCCGGACGACCGGCTGCTGCAGTACCCGCACGAGCTCTCCGGCGGGTTGCGGCAGCGGGTGCTCATCGCCTCCGCCGTCGCGGCCCGCCCGGAGCTGATCATCGCCGACGAGCCGACCACCGCGCTCGACGTCGGGGTGCAGGCGCAGATCCTGCGGCTGCTGGACGAGCGCAGGGCCGCGGGCAGCGCCGTGCTGCTGATCAGCCACGACCTCGCGGTGGTCGCGGGCAGCGCCGACGAGGTGGCGGTGCTCTACGCCGGGGTGGTGGTGGAGCGCGGTCGCACCGCGGAGCTCTTCGCCGCGCCCGCGCACCCCTACACCGTCGAGCTGCTCGCCGCCGCGCCCCGGGTGGACGGCCCGGCCGAGCACCCCGCGCTCGCCCCGTGGGCGCCGCCCGCGACGTCCGGTTGCCCGTTCGCCACCCGCTGCCCGCTGGCCGAGGAGCGCTGCCGGACCGCGCTGCCCGCGCTCACCGAGCTCGGCGACGGCCACGCGGCGCGCTGCCTGCACCCCGGCGAGCACCGGCCGCGCGCCCGGCGCGCGCCCCCGGCGGAGCCGACCGCGCCGGACGGCCCGCCGCTGCTGGAGTTCCTGGCGGTGGGGCACGAGTACAAGCTGCCCGGCGGTGCGGGGCGACGCACGGTCGAGGATGTCTCGTTCACCCTCGCGCGCGGCGAAACCCTGGGCGTGGTCGGCGAATCCGGCTCAGGCAAGTCCACGATCGCCCGGCTCGCACTGGCCCACCTGACCCCGCGCGACGGCACCGTGCACTTCGACGGCGAGCCGTGGAGCGAGCGCACCGAACGCGCCCGCAGGCCGCTGCGGCCGCGGATCCAGCTCATCGACCAGGACCCGCTCAGCGCCTTCGACCCGCGCTGGAACGTCGGCCGGATCGTGGCCGAGGCGCTGCACCGGGAACGCTCCCCCGCGGCCCGGGTGGCGGCGCTGCTGGTGTCGGTGGGGCTGGATCCGGAGCTGGTGCGACGACGTCCGGCGCAGCTCTCCGGCGGGCAGCGGCAGCGGGTGGCGATCGCGCGGGCGCTGGCCAGCGAGCCGGAGCTGATCGTCGCCGACGAGCCGGTCTCGGCGCTCGACGTCACCATCCAGGCGCAGATCCTGGAGCTGTTCGACCGGGTCCGGCGGGAGACCGGCACCGCGCTGCTCTTCATCTCGCACGATCTCGCGGTGGTGCGCAGGCTGTGCGGGCGGGTGCTGGTCACCCGGGACGGCCGGGTCGTCGAGGCCGGGCCGACCGAGCAGCTCTTCGCCGACCCGCAGCACCCGTACACCCGCCAGTTGCTGGCCGCCGTCCCGCGGGCGGCCGTTCCCCTCTCGAAAGGATTCCTGTGAGCGAACCATCGACCCCGCGCGTCGTCCTCGTGACCGGCGCGGCCTCCGGTATCGGCCGGGCCACCGCCGAGCTCTTCGCCGAGCGCGGCGAGCACGTCGTCGCCGTCGACGTGTCCGCGCGCGGGCTGGAGTCGCTCGGCGATGGCATCGTCACCATCGCCGGTGACGTCTCCGCCGAGGAGGTCAACCGGACGGCCGTGCAGACCGCGCTGGAGCGGTTCGGCCGGCTGGACACCGTCGTGTTGAACGCGGGCACCGGCGGCACCCCACCGCTGGAGACCCCCGGCTCGGTGGAGTCGGCCGACCGGATCTTCGGCGTCAATCTGCGCGGCCCCATCCACGGCCTGAAGGCCGCGATCCCGGCGCTGCGCGAGACCCGCGGCTCGGCGATCTTCACCTCCTCGGTGGCCGGGCTGCGCGGCGACCCGGGCAACTGGGCCTACAACGCCTCCAAGGGCGCGCTGATCAACCTGGTGCGCGCCTTCGCCATCGACTACGCCGCGCAGGGCGTGCGGATCAACGCGCTCGCCCCCGGCCTCACCCGCACCGGCATCACCGCCAACGTGCACCGGGATCCGGCGCTGCTCGCCGTCATCGAGCGCCGGATCCCGCTCGGCCGCTTCGCCGAACCGAGCGAGCAGGCCGAGGCCATCTGGTTCCTCGCCTCCCCCGCCGCCGGGTACATCACCGGCACCACGCTGGTCGTCGACGGCGGGCTGGATGCCAACCTCGGCATCCTGCCGCTGCCCGGCCAGGGTTTCTGAATTCCGCACCGCACGAGAAGGAGAGACGATTGAGCACCACCGCACAGACCAACAAGGATGTCGCGCGCCGCTTCTACCACGAGGTGATCACCGAGGGGCAGCTGCACCTGCTGGACGAGATCGTCGCCGACGACGGCACCGACAGCGCCGTCCCGGCCGGGAGCGTCAAGGGCCGCGGCGGCTTCATCGAGCACATCACCTGGCTGCGCGCCAATGTCGAGAACGTCACCGCGACCGTCGTCGACACCGTGGCCGAGGACGACCGCGTCGTCGTCTACTGGACCATCGAGGGCACGCAGCGCGGTGAGCTCTTCGGCGTGCCGGACACCGGGCGGCACTTCACCGGGTTCAGCATCAGCACCATCCGGTTCCGGGACGGGCGGATCGTGGAGTACTCGGTGCTGCCGGACCGGGCCGGGATCATCGCCCAGCTCGCGGGCTGAGCACCGACGGCGAGGGGCCTCCCGATTCGATCGGGAGGCCCCTCGCCGTGCGTCAGGACTCCAGTCGCAGCAGCCACTCCCGCACCGCGGCGGCGGTCGTCGGGCCGTGCTCCTCCAGCGCGGTGAAGTGGTCGCCGGGGATGTCGGCGGTGCCGTGCGGGACGGGCCAGTAGGCGCGCCAGTCGCGGTCGCCGCCGACGGTGGTGCCCGGCAGCGCGTTCTCGGCGCGCAGCAGGTGGATCGGGGTCGCGATCGGGCCGGGGCGCCAGTCGGCGAAGATGCGGTTGTAGCTGCCCATGGTGGTGAGCCGGTCGTCCTGCACCGCGAGGTCGAAGCGGTCGACCCGCTCCAGCATGCCGCCGATCATCGAGCCGACCCACCACTCCATGCCGGGCTGGGTGGCTGCGTCGATCGGGTAGCTGTCGACCAGCACCAGCCCGCTCGGCGGCAACCCCTCCGCCTCGAGCGCGGCGGCGACGGCGTGCGCGGCGCAGCCGCCCATCGAGCGGCCGAGCACGACGAAGGGCCGGTCCGGCGGGAGCGCGGCGCGCAGCCCGTCGACGCCGAGCCGGACCAGGGTCTCGATGGAGTCGGGCAGGTCGTCGCTGCCCGCGGTGAAGCCGGGCCACGGGACGACGAAGAAGTCCCGCTCGCCGCGGAACTCCTGCGCCACCCGCGAGTACTCGTGCGGGCCGGAGATCGCGCTCAGCGCCGGGAAGGCGACGACGGCGGTCGGGGCCGGGCCGGTGGCGAGCCGGATCGGCTCGAGGGCGTGCCGTTCCCGCCCGTCCGCCGGGAAGGTGGTGCGGGCGTGCGAGGCCGCGATCAGCAGCTGCGCGGCCTCGGCGTACTTGCCGCTCTCGTGGATGCGGCGGTGCAGGGCGGCGAGGCCCGTCGCGGCCGGTTTCTCCGATGCCGTCGGAGTCTCGATCTGCGTGCCGAGGAAGGTGGCGATGGCCTCCGGGGTGGGGTGGTCGAAGGTGAGGGTGGCGGGCAGCCGCAGGCCGGTGGCCCTGGCCAGGCCGTTGCGGAGTTCGACGGCGCTCAGCGAGTCGAGGCCGAGTTCGACGAGGGCGCGGGCGGGTTCGATGGCGGTGGGGTCGGGGTGGGCCAGTGCGGCGCCGGTTTCGGTGCGGACCAGGTCGAGCAGGGCGCGCTGCCTGGCCTCGGGGTCGAGGCCGGCGAGTTCGGTGAGTGCCGAGCTCCGGGTGCGGCGGCGGGTGCCGGTCAGGGTGCGCAGTATCGGTGGGGTGGCCTCGGTTTCGGCGCGCCGGGTGAGGGCGGCGGCGTCGAAGCGGGCGGCCACCACGACCGGGAGGTCACCGGCGAGGGCGGCGTCGAACAGGGTGGTCGCGAGGTCGGTGGGGAGGGAGCGGAGGCCGCCGCGGGCGATGCGGGCGCGGTCGGCGGGGGTGAGGTGGGCGGTGGTGCCGCTGGGCTGCTCCCACAGGCCCCAGGAGATCGAGGTCGCGGGGAGGCCGGTGGCGCGGCGGGCGGTGGCGATGGCGTCGAGTTCGGCGTTCGCCGCCGTGTAGGCGCTCTGGCCGGGGCCGCCGAGC
Organism: Nocardia sp. NPDC057227; assembly: GCF_042669725.1. NCBI lineage: Bacteria > Bacillati > Actinomycetota > Actinomycetes > Mycobacteriales > Nocardiaceae > Nocardia > Nocardia sp. NPDC057227. The sequence continues at coordinate 97,123 of NZ_JBHUXA010000010.1, forward strand.
AGCGCCGAGACCGAGGAGAAGAGGACGAATCGGGTGACCGTCGGCAGCTCCGCGGTGAGTTCGTGCAGGTGGCGGGCTCCTTCGGCCTTCGGGGCGCGGACGGTGGTCAGGCGTTCCGGGGTGAGGTCGGCGAAGAGGGCGTCGTCGACCACGCCCGCGGCGTGCACCACCGCGGTGAGCGGGTGGGTCTGCGGGATGTCGGCGAGGGCGGCGGTGAGTTCGTCGCGGTTCGTGATGTCGGTGGCGCGCACATGGACGGTGGCGCCTGCCGCCTCGAGCTCGGCGCTGAGTTCGGGGGCGCCCGGGGTGGCGGTGCCGCGGCGGCCGAGCAGCAGCAGGTGCCGTACCCCGTGCGTGGTGACCAGGTGTTTGGTGATTTCGGCGCCGACGCCGCCCAGGGCACCGGTGATCAGTACGGTGCCTTCTGCGTCCCACTCCCGGGGTTCGGCGTCCGGAGCCCAGCGGTGCAGGCGGGGTACCAGGATGCTGCCGTCGCGGAGCGCTGTCTGCGGGTCCTCCGCGGTGGCGAGCGGGGGCAGGGCGGCGAGTGTGGTGAGCGATTCGTCGGTGCCGTCGAGGTCGGTGAGGATCAGGCGGCCGGGTTGTTCGGCCTGGATGGAGCGGACGAGGCCCCAGATCGCGGCCGCGGCGGGGTCGGCCCCGATGGCGGCGGGGTGCGGTGGGTCGGTCGCGGTGGGATCTGCCTGCTCCGTTGCGATCGCGGCCTGGGTGGCGACGATCAGGGGCAGCGCTTCCAGGGCGGAGTCGGCGAGCCATTCGCGCAGGACGGGGATGGTCTGGTCGAGTGCGGTCGCGGTGAGGACGGCGGCGGTGGCGGCGGGGTGTTCGGTGGCGGCGGCGGGGCCGGACACCTCCTCGGCGCGGTGGCCGAGGGCGCGGAGCCGGGTGGCCGTCTCGTCGTCGTTCAGCACCAGGAAGGTGGCGGGGGCGGCGGGGGCGGGCGGGGCCGGGACCCAGACCGGCTCGTACAGGGCGTCGCGCAGCTCCGAACGGGCGGAGCGCAGCTGGGCCGCGGAAACGCGGCGCGCGACCAGGCTGTCGATGGTCAGGACCGGGGCGCCGGTGGGGTCGGTGGCGTGCAGGGCGACGGTGTCCGGCGCGGTCTCGGCGATCCGGACGCGCAGGGCGGCGGCGCCGGTGCTGTGCACGCGAACCCCGTTCCAGGCGAACGGGAGCCGGTTCGTCCCCGCCGGGATGTCGGCGAGCGCGCGCAGGGCGGGCAGGTGCACGGCGGCGTCGAGCAGCGCGGGGTGCACGCCGAAGGCGGCCGCGCGGGCGCGCTCCGGCTCGGGGAGCTCGACCTCGACGAAGAGCTCCCCTGCTCGCTCCCAGGCCCGGCGCAGCCCCTGGAAGGCGGGGCCGTAGGCGAGGCCGGTGCCGAGCAGCTCCGGGTAGATGCCGGTGACATCGACCTCGGTGGCGTCGGCGGGCGGCCAGGTGCGCAGGTCGGGAAAGGGATCGCCGGGCTCGGCGCCGAGCAGGGCGGTGGCGTGCCGGATCCACTCGCCACCGGACGGACGGGAGTGGATCCGCACCTCGGCGCCGGTCACGGTGACCTGGAGGTCGACCGGGTCGTCGCCGAGCACCAGCGGCGCCTCCACCAGGAGCTCCGCCACCCCATCGGCACCGGTCTCCGTGCCTGCCCGTGCCGCCAGGTCGAGCAGCGCGGTTCCCGGGACGATGACGGTGCCGAGCACCGCGTGGTCGGCCAGCCACGGGTGGCTGCGCAGCGAGACCTGCCCGGTGAGCAGCACGCCGTCACCGGATGCGAGGGTGACCGCGCCGGTGAGCAGCGGGTGGTCGATACCGGGGACGGTCCCGCGCGCCCGGCCCGCCTCCCGCTCCGCCCAGAAGCGGGTGCGCTGGAAGGCATAGGTGGGCAGCGGGATCCGCGGGGTCTCCGGGACGAGCCCGGTCCAGTCCACCGGGTGTCCCTGGGCGAAGGCAGTCGCTGCGGCGGTGAGCACGGTGCCGAGCTCGCCGCGGCCGCGGCGCAGCACCGGCGCGACGACGGTGCCCGCACCGCGCAGCAGCGGGGTGAGGACGGCGTCGGCGCCGAGCTCGAGTACGGTGCCCGCGCCCTGGTCGCGCAGGGTGGCGACGGCGTCGGCGAAGCGGACGGTGCCGCGCAGGTGCCGCACCCAGTAGCCGGGGCCGGCCAGGTCGGCGGCGGTGAGCACGGCGCCGGTGGAGTCCGAGACCAGGGTGGCCTCGGTGGGTTCGGTGAAGACCAGCTCGGCCACGACCTTCTCGAAATCGGCGAGCACCGGCTCCATGAGCGGGGAGTGGAAGGCGTGCGAGACGGTGAGCCGCCTGGTGCGGCGGCCGCGCTCGGCCAGTCCGGCGGCGATGGCGAGCACCGGGGTCTCGGCGCCGGAGAGCACGACCGCGCGCGGGCCGTTCACCGCGGCCAAGGCGACCTTGGCGCGGTCCGGGTGCTGCTCCAGGGCCTGGCGCACCTCGGCCTCGGTGGCCTCGATCGCGACCATGGCGCCGCCGGGCGGTTGCTCGCCCATGAGCCTGCCGCGGGCGGCGACCAGGCGGGCGGCGTCGGCGAGCGAGAGCGCGCCCGCGACGTGCGCGGCGACGATGCCGCCGATGGAGTGGCCCGCGACGGTGTGGAAGCGGAGGCCCCAGGAGCGCAGGAGCCGGTACAGCGCGGTCTCGACCGCGAAGATCACGGCCTGGGTGTAGACCGTGGAGTCGATCAGCCCCTCGGTGCCCGGGGCGCCGAACGCGACGTCGCGGACCGAGTGCGCGGCCACCGGGGCGAGGTGCCGGTCCAGCAGGACGACGGTCTCGTCGAACGAGGTGCGGAACTCCGGGAAGCGTTCGTACAGCGCGCTGCCCGCGCCCGCGCGCTGGCTGCCCTGGCCGGCGAAGACCGCCGCCAGGCCGGTGCCCGAGCGGGCGGCCGGGGTGATCACCCCCGGTGCGGGGCGGTCCTCCGCAATGGCGGTGAGGCCGGTGATCAGGGCTTCTCGGTCGGCGGCGAGCACGACGGCCCTGGTGTCGAACTCGACCCGGTGCCGGAGCAGGGTCGAGGCCGTGGCATCGAAATCGGCCCCCGCCGAGACGAACTCGGCGAGCCGCGCCGCTTGAGCCGCCAGCCCGGCTCGGCCGACGCCGGAAACCACGAACGGCTGTTCGCCGACCGGCGCCACCCCGTCAGAGCCCGGCGCCACCCCATCAGAGCCCGGCACGACCCCGTCGGTGCCCGGGGCGACCCCGTCGGTACCTGGCACGACCCCGTCGGTACCTGGCACGACCCCGTGGGAACCTGGCGCGACCCCGTGGGAACCCGGCGCGACCCCGTGGGAACCCGGCGCGAATTCGCCAACGGGCGCGACGGGATCGAGCCCGTTGGCGGGCGGCGCCTGTTCCAGGACGACGTGGGCGTTGGTCCCCGACACTCCGAAGGCGGAGATCCCCGCGCGCCGGGGGCGCCCGGTCTCCGGCCAGGAACGCCCCTCGCTGAGCAGCGCGACATGCCCGCTCTCCCAGTCGACCAGCGGGGACGGCGCGTCCAGGTGCAGCGAGGCAGGCAGCCACCCGCGCTCCAGCGACTCCACCAGTTTCACCACCCCGGCGACGCCGGCGGCGGCCTGCGCGTGCCCGATATTCGACTTCAGCGACCCCAGGTACAGCGGCTCACCCCCGTCCCGCGATCCGTAGGTGGCGAGCAGCGCCTGCGCCTCGATGGGGTCGCCGAGCACGGTGCCGGTGCCGTGCGCCTCCACCGCGTCCACCTCACCGACGCCGAGCCCGGCATCGCCGAGCGCCGCCAGGATCACCCGCTGCTGCGCGGGCCCGTTGGGCGCGGTGAGCCCGTTGGAGGCCCCGTCCTGGTTAACCGCGCTCCCCCTGATCACCGCGAGCACCGGGTGCCCCAGCCGCTGCGCGTCCGAGAGCCGTTCCAGCAGGAGGGTTCCCACACCCTCGGCCCACCCGGTGCCGTCCGCGCCCGCGGCGAAGGCCTTGCACCGGCCGTCGGTGGCGAGCCCGCGCTGCCGGGAGAACTCGGTGAACCCGATCGGCGTCGACATCACCGACGCCCCGCCCGCCACCCCGAGGTCGATCTCCCCCGAGCGCAGCGCCCGCACCGCCAGGTGCACGGCGACCAGCGACGACGAGCACGCCGTGTCCACGGTGACCGCGGGCCCCTCGAACCCGAAGGTGTAGGCGATCCGCCCGGAGACGACGCTGCCCAGGTTGTTGATCGCCAGGTACCCCTCCAGATCCTCGGGGATCGGGTCGAGCCGGGAGCCGTAGTCGTGCCCGGCCAGCCCGGCGTAGACGCCGGTCCGGCTGCCGCCGAACGCGTTCGGGTCGAGCCCGGCGCGTTCGAACGCCTCCCAGGTGGTGCGCAGCAGCAGCCGCTGCTGCGGGTCCATGGCCAGCGCCTCGCGGTGCGAGATGCCGAAGAAGTCCGGGTCGAAGTCGGCGACACCGGCCAGGAAGCCGCCGTGCCTGGTGTAGGAGGTGCCGGGGCGGTCCGGGTCGGGGTCGTAGAGCGCGGCCAGATCCCAGCCGCGGTCGGCCGGGAACTCGCCGACGGCGTCACCGCCCGCGGCCACCAGCTCCCACAGCTGCTCCGGGGATTCGATCCCGCCGGGCAGCAGGCAGGCGGTGCCGACGATCGCGATCGGCTCCCGGGTCTTGGCCTGCAGGTCGTCGAGGCGCTGCTGCAGCTTCTGCTCCTTGGCGATGGAGCGCTTGAGGTAATCGCGGAGTTTGGCTTCGGTTGCCATGGGTCAGGTCCTGTCTACCAGGTCGAACAGTTCGTCGTCGGTGGCGGAGTCGAGGTCGGCGGCCGGTCCGCCGTCGCCGTCGAGCCGGTCCGCGAGGGCGCGCAGCCGCTCCGCGAGCGCGCCCGCCTCGCCGTTCACCGCGGTGAGCGCGGATTCCAGGGTGCGGAGCGCCGATTCGGCGTCGCGCGGTTCGGGTTCCCTGCCGTCCGGCAGGGCGGAGACCACGAATTCGGCGACCGCCTCCGGGGAGGGGTGGTCGAAGATGAGCGTGGCGGGCAGCGCGAGGCCGGTGGCCGCGCGCAGCCGGTTGCGCAGGTCGACCGCGGTGAGCGAGTCGAGGCCGAGATCGCGGAAGGCGCGGGAGACCGCGACCTCGTCGCCGCTCGGGTGTTTCAGGACCGCCGCGGTCTCGTCCCTGACCAGCGAGAGCACGGCGGCGCGGCGGGACGGGATGTCCAGCCCGGTGAAGCGGTCGAGCGCGACCGGGGCGGCCGGTTCCGGGGTCACCGCGCGGGGGGCGCGCTCGTCGCGGCGGGCGGCGGAGCGATCGGCGTCGATCCAGTAGCGGGTGCGCTGGAAGGCGTAGGTGGGCAGCTCGATCCGGTTGCCCCGTGGTGCGGCCCATTCCACCGGGATGCCCCTGGTGTGCGCGGCGGCGAGCGAGGTGGTGAAGCGGGCGAGGCCGCCGTCGTCGCGGCGCAGCGTGCCGACCACGGCGGTGGCGGGGGTGCCCGCCGCTTCCAGCGTCTCCTCGACGGTGGTCGCGAGCACCGGGTGCGGTCCGATCTCCACGAAGGCCCGGTAGCCCGCCTCGGCCAGGGCGCGGGTCGCCTGCTCGAAGCGGACCGTGCCGCGCAGGTTGTCGAACCAGTAGCCGCCGGTGAGCGCGGTGCCGTCGATCCAGTCGGCGGTCACCGTGGAGAGCAGCGGGATCGCCGACTCCCGCGGCCGCACCGGGGCGAGCGCGGCGGCCAGCTCGGCGCGCAGCGGCTCCACCGTCGGGGAGTGCGAGGCGTAGTCGACGGCGACCCTGCGGTTGCGCACGCCGTCGGCCTCCAGCCGGGCCAGGATCTCCTCAACGGCCGCGATCTCGCCGGAGAGCACCACCGAGGTCGGTGAGTTGACCACGGCGACCGCGACCCGGTCGGCCCACGGCTCGATCAGCTCGGCGGCCGCGGCGGCTGGCAGCTGCACCGCGGCCATCGCGCCGGGACCGGCGCTCGCGGCGATGGCGCGGCTGCGCAGCGCGACCACGCGGGCGCCGTCCGCGATCGAGAGCGCGCCCGCGACGACGGCCGCGGCGATCTCGCCCTGCGAGTGCCCGACGACGGCATCCGGTTCGACGCCGTGCGCGCGCCACAGCGCGGCCAGCGCCACCATGACCGACCACAGCGCGGGCTGCACCACGTCGACCCGCTCGTCGTCGATCCCGGCGGTGCCGAGCAGCACCGGGAGCGGATCCCATTCCACGTGCGGGGCCAGCGCTTCGGCGCACTCGGTGAGCCGGTCGGCGAAGACCGGGGCGGTGCGGTACAGCTCGGCGGCCATGCCGCGCCACTGGCCGCCCTGGCCGGGGAAGACGAAGACGGTGCGCCCGGCCACGTCGGCGCTGCCGCGCGCGGCGTGCTCGGGGAGCGCGCCGCCCGCGGCGAGCGCCTCCAGCCCGGCGCGCAGGGCGGTGTCGTCGCCGACCAGCACCGCCCGCTCGGTCAGCGCGGCCCTGCCCTCGAGCAGGGTGCGCGCCACGTCGGCGGCGTTCACCTCGGGCCGGGAGCGCAGGTACGTCGCGAGCGCCACCGCCTGTCCGCGCAGCGCTGCCGGGGTGTGCGCGGAGAGCACCCAGGGCAGCGGGCGCTCGTCCGGCAGCGGGCTCACGACACTGCCGCCGGGCGCGGCCGACACCGAATCGGCGTTGGTCACCGTGCGCACGGCTCCGCCGGTGTCCGTTCCCTGCCCGCTCCGGGCGGGCAGCTCCGGCTCTATGGGCGGCTCCTCGATGATGACGTGCGCGTTGGTGCCGCTGACGCCGAAGGACGAGATCCCCGCGCGGCGCGGGCGAGCCCCCGGCTCCCACGGGACAGCGGCGGTGAGCAGCCGGACTCCCCCGTCCGACCAGTCCACGTGCGGCGTCGGCGCGTCGACGTGCAGGGTGCGCGGCAGGGTGCGATTCCGCAGTGCCAGGATCATCTTCGCGATCCCGGCACCGCCCGCCGCCGCCTGGGTGTGCCCGACGTTGGACTTCAGCGACCCCAGCCACAGCGGTCGCTCCGGGTCGCGCCCGGCGCCGTAGGTGGCGATCACCGCCTGCGCCTCGATCGGGTCGCCGAGCGTGGTGCCGGTGCCGTGCGCCTCGACAGCGTCCACGTCGGCGGCGGTGAGCCCGGCATTGGCCAGCGCCTGCCGGATCACCCGCTGCTGCGCGGGGCCGTTCGGCGCGGTCAGCCCGCTGGAGGCGCCGTCCTGGTTCACCGCGGAGCCGCGGACCAGCGCGAGCACCGGATGCCCTGCACGCCGCGCGTCGGAGAGCCGCTCGAGGACCAGGATGCTGACCCCCTCGGCCCAGCCGGTGCCGTCCGCGGCCGCCGCGAACGCCTTGCACCGCCCGTCGGGGGCGAGCGCCCGCTGCCGGGAGAACTCGACGAAGGCGGCCGGGCTCGACATCACCGCGACCCCGCCCGCCAGCGCCAGATCGCTCTCCCCCGAGCGCAGCGACTGCGCGGCCAGGTGCAGCGCGACCAGCGAGGACGAGCAGGCGGTGTCCACGCTGATGGCGGGCCCCTCGAACCCGAAGGTGTAGGAGATGCGGCCGCTGGCGATACTGCCCGCGCTGCCGTTCACCAGGTACCCCTCCAGGTCGGGTGGTGCGTCCTGGATGTGCGGGGCGTAGTCGTGGTACATGGTGCCCGCGAAGACGCCGGTCCGGCTGCCGCGCAGCGAGGTCGGGTCGATCCCGGCCCGCTCCAGCGCCTCCCAGGAGGTCTCCAGCAGCAGCCGCTGCTGCGGGTCGGTGGCGAGCGCCTCGCGCGGCGCCATGCCGAAGGCGGCGGCGTCGAAATCGGCGACGTCGGTGAGGAATCCGCCGTGCCTGGTGTACGAGGTGCCCGGGGTGGCCGGGTCGTCGTCGAAGAGCGCGGCCAGATCCCAGCCGCGGTCGTCCGGGAATTCGGCGACCGCGTCGCCGCCGGATTCCAGCAGCCGCCAGAGCGCCTCCGGGCTCGCGATGCCGCCGGGCAGCCGCAGCGCTACCCCGACGATGGCGATCGGGTCGTCGTCCCCGCCGCCGCGCTGCGCGGCGACCGCCCGCTCACCGGTGCCGCCGCCGAGCAGGTGGTCGAGGAAGGCGGCGATGGCGTCCGGGGTGGGGTGGTCGAAGGTGAGCGTGGCCGGGAGTTTCAGCCCGGTGGCTGCGGCCAGGCGGTTGCGCAGCTCGACGGCGGTGAGCGAGTCGATGCCGAGCTCGGTGAGCCCGCGGTCGCCGCGGATGCCCGCGGGGTCCGGGTGGTCGAGCGCGGCGGCGGCCTCCCGGCGCACCAGCTCGAGCAGGGTCGTGCGGCGCTCGGCGGCGGGCAGGGCGCGCAGCCCCGAATCATGCTGCGCCGCGGTCGCCTTCGCCCGGGTCCGGCGGACGAGTCCGCGCAGGACCGGGGTGTCGGTGCTGCCGGTGAGCGCGAGCGGGGCCGGGATCAGCAGGGCCCGGTCCCGGTGGAAGACGGCGGCGTCGAAGAGCGCGAGCCCCTCCTCGGTGGCCAGCGCCCGGACGCCCTGGCGGGCCAGCCGGGCCCGGTCGGCGTCGGTGAGGTGCGCGGTGACCCCGGTCGTCTCGGCCCACAGCCCCCAGGCGAGCGAGGTGGCGGGCAGGCCGTCGGCGCGGCGCCGGGCGGCCAGCGCGTCCAGGCCGGTGTTGGCGGCGGCGTAGGCGGCCTGGCCCGCGGTGCCGAGGATGCCCGCGACGGAGGAGTAGAGGACGAAGGCGGCCAGGTCGTGGTCGCGGGTGAGCTCGTCGAGGTGCCCGGCGGCGGTGAGCTTGGGGGCGAGGACGGCGGCCAGCCGCTCCGGGGTCACCGCGTCGAGCACGCCGTCGTCGACGATGCCCGCCGTGTGCACCACCGCGGTGAGCGGGTGCTCCGGCGCGACGGCCGCGAGCAGCCTGGTGACGGCGTCCCGGTCGGTGACGTCGGCCGAGACCACCAGCACGGTCGCGCCCGCGGCGCGCAGCTCGGCCGCGAGTTCGGTGGCGCCGGGTGCCGCCGTTCCGCGGCGTCCGGCCAGCAGGAGGTGCCCGACGCCGTGCTCGGCGACCAGGTGCCTGGCCAGTGCCGCGCCGAGTCCGCCGGTACCGCCGGTGATCAGGACGGTGCCGTCCGGGTTCCAGGCCCTGCCGTCGGCGACGGCGGTGGAGCGGGCCAGGCGGGGCAGGTGGGCGGTGCCCGCGCGCAGCGCGAGTTGCGGCTCGCCGTCGAGCGCGGCGGCGATGGCGTGGTTGAGGACGGCGGCCGAGGCGGCGGTGTCGTCGGTGTCGAGCAGGATGACCGCGCCCGGCCGCTCGGTCTGGGCGCTGCGGGCCAGCCCCCAGATCGGGGCGGTTTCCGGGTCCGGCCGGTCGCCGTCGAGCACGGCGACGGCGCTGTGCGTGAGCACGACCAGCGGGTGCTCGGGCTCGGCCTGCTGCAGGGCGGCGAGGGTCTCCGGCAGCGCCGCGTCCCAGATCCGGTGCCCGAGCGGGGTGACCGCGGGCAGCGGGTGCTCGACCCAGCCGAGCTCGTACAGGTCGGCAACGGCGGGTGCGGAGCCGGTGGCGGCGCGCAGGGTGAGTGCGTCGACGGTGAGCACCGGGCGGCCCGCGGTGTCGGTGGCGCGCAGCGCGGTGAGGCCGTCCGGGGCGGCGGTGAAGGTGACGCGCAGCGCGGTGGCGCCGCTCGCGTGCACCCGGACGCCGGTCCAGGCGAACGGGATGCGCGGCGCGGTGAAGTCGCCGGTGAGCAGCGCGACCGGGTGCAGCGCGGCGTCGAAGAGCGCCGGGTGCACGGTGTAGCCGCCCGGTTCGCCGTCGGGCAGCGTGACCTCGGCGGAGATCGTGTCGCCGCGCTGCCACACGGCGGTGAGGCCGCGGAAGAGCGGGCCGTAGTCCAGTCCGGCGGCGAGCAGCCGGGCGTAGACCTCGGCCGGGTCGAGCGCGGCGGCGTCGGCGGGCGGCCAGGATTCGGTGCCGCCGATGGCCGACGATCCCGGCGGGGTGAGCGCGGAACCCCCCGGTGCCTGCGCGGAAGAGTCGGCGATCGAACGGGATTCGGCAGTGCCGGTACCGCGCAGGGTGCCGGTGGCGTGCCGGGTCCACGGGACGTCCGGCCGGTCGGCCGGGCGGGAGTGGATCTCGACGGTGAATTCGTCGCCGGTGCGACGGGCCTGAGCCTGCAGCTCCACTGCCGCCTCCGGCCGCAGTACCAGCGGCGCCTCGATGACGAGTTCGTCCACGGTGTCGGCGCCGACGGTGTCGGCCAGGTGCACCGCCAGCTCCACCAGCGCGGTGCCGGGCACGAACACCGCGCCGGCGACCACGTGCTCGGCCAGCCACGGGTGGCTGCGCGGCGAGATCTGTCCGGTGGCGACCGCGCCGTCCCCGCCCGCCAGCGCGACGACCGCGCCGAGCAGCGGGTGCCCGCCGACCACGCGCTGCCCGGATTCCACGGTGGCCCAGAACCGTTCGGCCCGGAAGGCATAGGTGGGCAGCGGGGTGCGCGGGGCCTCGGGCACCACCGCGGCCCAGTCCACCCGGTGCCCGTGCGCGAAGACCGTCGCGGCCGCCCCCAGCACGGTCGCGACCTCGTCCCTTCCCTTGCGCGCGGTCGGCACCGCGGCGACCTCGTCCCCGAGCGTGGCCGTGACCAGCGGGGTCAGCACCGCACCGGCGCCGACCTCGACGAAGACCCCGGCTCCGGCCGCACGCGCGGTGCGCACGGCATCGGCGAAACGCACGGTGCCGCGCAGGTGCCCGGTCCAGTAGGCCGGGTCGGCGAGCTCGGCCGCGGTGACCACCGCGCCGGTCGCGTCGGAGACCAGCACCGGGCCGGTCGGCTCGGCGAAGGTCAGCCCGGCGACGACCGCCGCGAACTCGGGCAGCACCGGATCCATGAGCGGCGAGTGGAAGCCGTGCGAAACGGCGAGCCGCCGCGTACGCCTGCCCGCCGCGGTGAATTCGGCGGCCAGCTCGAGCACCGGCTCCTCGGCGCCGGAGAGCACCACCGCGCGCGGGCCGTTCACCGCGGCCACCGCGACCCGCGCATCGCCGGCCAGCCGTTCCCGTACCTCGGCCTCGGTGGCCTGCACGGCCACCATCGCCCCGCCCGCGGGCAGCGCGCCCATGAGCCGGGCCCGCGCCGCGACCAGCCGGGCGGCATCGGGCAGCGTCAGCACCCCGGTGACGTGCGCGGCGACGATCCCGCCGATGGAGTGCCCGGCCACGACGCCGATCTCGATCCCCCACGACTCCAGCAGCCGGTAGAGCGCGGTCTCCACCGCGAAGATCACCGGCTGGGTGTACTCGGTGGCATCGATCAGCCCCTCGGTCCCCGGCGCGCCGAAGGAAACCGCGCGAATCGAGTGCGGCGCGCCGAGTTCGGCGTCCAGCAGCGTCGCGGCGGCATCGAAGGCATCGCGGAACACCGGGAACCGCGCATACAGCTCCGCCCCGGCCCCGGCGCGCTGGCTGCCCTGCCCGCCGAAGACCACCGCCACCGACCCGGCGGCGGGCTGCTCCGGAGCGGTGACGACGCTCGCGGCCGAGGTCCCGCCGGACACCGCCGCCAGCCCCGCCCGCAGCCCGGCGTGATCGGCGGCCAGCACGACGGCCCGCGCCCCGAACCGCACCCGGTCCCGGATGAGCGACGAGGCCACCGAACCGAGCGGTGCGGCTTCGTCCAGGTGCGCGGCGAGCCGCTCGGCCTGCCCGCGCAGCGCCTCCGGAGTGGCGGCGGAGAGCACGAACGGGGCGACCCCGGTGAGTGGAACCGGTTCGCCTTCGGCGTTCTCCGGCGCCTGCTCGAGCACGACGTGCGCATTGGTCCCCGAGACCCCGAAGGCCGAGACCCCCGCCCGCCGCGGCCTTCCGGTCTCCGGCCACTCCCTGAGCTCGGTGAGCAGCCCGACCTGCCCGGACTCCCAGTCCACCAGCGGCGACGGCTCGTCCACGTGCAGCGTCGGCGGCAGCACGCCGCGCTCCAGCGCCAGCACCGCCTTGATCACCCCCGCCACCCCGGCGGCGGCCTGGGTGTGGCCGATATTGGACTTCACCGACCCCAGCCACACCGGCGTCGCCCGGTCCCGGCCGTAGGTGGCGAGCAGCGCCTGCGCCTCGATCGGGTCGCCGAGCGCGGTTCCGGTGCCGTGCGCCTCGATCAGGTCGACGTCGCCGGTGGTCAGCCCGGCGTCGGCGAGCGCCTCCCGGATCACCCGCTGCTGGGCCGGGCCGTTGGGCGCGGTGAGGCCGTTGGAGGCGCCGTCCTGGTTCACCGCCGAGCCGCGCAGCACGGCGAGCACCCGGTGGCCGTGGCGCTGCGCGTCGGAGAGCCGCTCGACCAGCAGCACCCCGACGCCCTCGGCCCAGCCGGTGCCGTCGGCGCCCGCCGCGAACGCCTTGCAGCGCCCGTCGACCGCGAGCCCGCGCTGCCGGGAGAACTCCACGAAGATGTCCGGCGCCGCGAGCACGGTCGCGCCGCCCGCCACCGCGAAGTCGATCTCGCCCGCGCGCAGTGCCCGCACCGCGAGGTGCAGCGCCACCAGCGAGGACGAGCAGGCGGTGTCGACGGTGAGCGCGGGCCCCTCGAAGCCGAAGGTGTAGGCGATCCGCCCGGAGAGCACGCTGGCCGCCGTCCCGGTGACCAGGTATCCCTCGACCGCGGCGGGCACCGGGCCGGGTCCGGTGACGTAGGTCTGGCCGTTGGTGCCGGTGTAGACGCCGGTGCGGCTGCCGCGCAGGGTGCGCGGGTCGATCCCGGCCCGCTCGAACGCCTCCCAGGTGGTGTGCAGCAGCAGCCGCTGCTGCGGGTCCATGGCGAGCGCCTCGCGGCGGGAGATGCCGAAGAAGTCCGGGTCGAAGCCGGCGACGCCGTCCAGGAAGCCGCCGCGGGTGGTGTAGGTGGTCCCGGTGTGCGCGGGGTCCGGGTGGTAGAGCGCGGCGGTGTCCCAGCCGCGGTCGGCCGGGAAGTCGCGCAGCGCGTCCCTGCCATCGGCCAGCAGCTCCCAGAACTGCTCGGGGGTGTCGGCGCCGGGCAGGCGGAGCCCGGTCGCCACGATGGCGATGGGTTCGCGGGCGGCGTCGGTGACCTCGCGCAGTTCCTCGCGGGTCTTGTAGAGTTCCGCGCTCACCCGCCGGAGCAGGTGCCGCATCTTGTCGTCGGAGGCGACGTCGTTCACAGCGTGACCTTTCGGGTGTCAGGAGATACCGAGTTCGGAGCCGATGAAATCGATGAGGTCGTCGTCGGAGGCGCTCGCCAGGGCCGCGGTCGGGTCGGTGCCCGGCGCGGTGGCCTCGGTGAGCCGGCGCAGCCGGTCCAGCGCGACGGCGCGGTCGGCGTCCGGGATGGCGCTGCCCGCCAGCACGTCGGCGATCCGCTCCAGGTCGGCGAGCACGGTGTCGAGCAGCGGCGGTGGAGCCGGGGCCAGCCGGTGCAGCAGCAGGTCGGTGAGCGCGGCGACGGTGGGGTGGTCGAAGACCAGGGTGGCGGGGAGCTCGAGCCCGGTGCGGGTGCTCAGCCGGTTGCGCAGTTCGACCGAGGTGAGCGAGGTGAAGCCCTGGTCGCGCAGGCCGCGTTCGTCGTCGATGGCGGCGGTGCCGGTGTGGCCGAGTGCGGCGGCGACCTCGGTGCGCACCAGGTTTTCCAGGTGCGCGCGGAGTTCGGCGGGGTCGAGTTCCGCGAGGTCGGGGCCCGCGGCCTGCTCGGGTTCGGGGAGGAGCTCGGCGAGCAGCCCCGGTCTGGCGTTGGTGGCGGGCCAGTCGATGTCGGCGACGATCACGCGGGGTCGGCCGTCCGCGACCGCTCGTTCCAGCGCGTCCAGGGCGGTCTCCGGGTTCATGGGGCGCAGGCCGTTGCGGCGCAGCTGTTCCGCCGCGTCGGCGCCAGCGATGCCGTCGCCGTCCCAGTGGCCCCAGGCGATGGCGGTGGCGGGCAGGCCGAGCGCGTGCCGGTGCTCGGCGAGCGCGTCGAGCACCGCGTTGCCCGGCGCGTAGTTGCCCTGGCCGGGGCCTGCGACCGTGCCGGTGACGGAGGAGAAGAGGACGAACGAGCGCAGCGGCAGGTCGCGGGTGAGTTCGTGCAGGTGCAGTGCCCCGGCGACCTTCACCCGGTGTACCCGCTCGATCCGCTCGGGATCCAGGCCGGTGACGAGGGCGTCGTCGAGGACGGCGGCGGTGTGCACCACGTCGGTGAGCGGGCGGTCGGCCGGGATGGCCGCGAGGACGGCGGCGATGGCGTCGCGGTCGCCGATATCGCAGGCGACGACGGTGGCGCCGAGTTCGGCGGCAAGGGCGGCGGCGCCGGGTGCGTCCGGGCCGCGGCGGCTGAGCAGGAGCAGGTCGGTGGCGCCGTTGGCCGCCAGACGGCGGGCGACGTGGGCGCCGAGTGCGCCGGTGCCGCCGGTGATGAGGACGGTGCCGGTGGGGCGCCACGTCACCGGTGGACCGGCGGGTGCGGCGGGGACGATGCGGCGGGTGCGGGTGGTGTGGGCGGTGACGGCGAGGTTGGGTTCGTTCGCGGCCAGTGCCGCGACTACTCGGGGAGCGTTCGACGGGTCGTCGGGGAGTTCGAGAACCGCCGGGCTCGAACCGGTTTCGACGGCCAGTACGTCGAGGAAGGAGCGGTGCCAGGCGGCCTGCGGAGTGTGCACCGGGTCCGGGGTGAGCACGCGCAGGGTGTCCGGGCGCGGGACCGCGCGAGCCAGGGCAACGCTGTCCGCGAGCGTGCCACCCGGGGACAGCGGAAGCAGGGAGACGACCCGGTCCGCGCGGTCGGCGAATTCGGGCACGGTTCCCGGCTCGAGCCGCAGGGTGCGCACGGTGACGCCGTGCGCGGTGAGCGCGGCGGTGAGCGCTGCCGCCCACGGGTCGGCGGCGCCGTCGGCGGGGGTGACCAGCAGCCAGGTGCCGCGCGGGACGGCGGCGGAGTCGGGGATGTCGCGCCACTCGACCCGGTAGGTCCAGGAGTCGACGGCCCCGGCCGCGGCGCGGCGGGTGCGCCAGGTGTCCAGGGCGGGGAGCAGCGCGGACAGTGGCTCCGCGGCAACGCCGAGGGTGGCGGCGAGCGCGGTGCCGTCGCGCTCCTCGACCCGCTCCCAGAACCAGCGGTCGGCGGCGGATTCGGTGCCTGCGGGCTCCTCGATCCAGTAGCGGGTGCGCTCGAAGGCATAGGTGGGCAGCGTGATCCGCGGTGCCGGGGGGACGATGGCGGCCCAGTCCACCGGGTGCCCGGCGGTGAAGACCGTCGCGGCGGCGGTGAGCAGGGCGCGCACCTCGTCCCGGCCGGCGCGCAGCGTCCCGGTGGCGACCGCGGCGTCCAGAGTGTGCAGCACCTGCGGGGTGAGCACCGGCTCGGCGCCCAGCTCGAGGAAGATCCCGGCCCCCGCCGTGTGGGCGGCGCGCACCGCGTCGGCGAAGCGGACGGTGCCGCGCAGGTGCCGCACCCAGTAGCCGGGATCGGCGAGGTCGGCCGGGTCGATGATCGCGCCGGTGCTGTCGGAGACGATGGCGCGGTCGGCGGCGCGGAAGGTCAGCCCGGCCACCACCCGCTCGAACTCGGCGAGCACCGGGTCCATGAGCGCGGAGTGGAAGGCGTGCGAGACGGTCAGCCGCTTGGTGCGATGGCCCGCTTCCCGGAGCGCCTCCGCGAGGTCGAGAACCGCCTCCTCGGCCCCGGAGACCACGACCGCGCGCGGCCCGTTCACCGCCGCCAGCGAGTACTCGCCGCGCGCGACAGCCGCGACCTCCTCCTCGGTCGCCTCCACCGCCACCATGGCGCCGCCGCGCGGCAGCGCACCCATGAGCCGCCCGCGGGCCGTGACCAGCCGCGCGGCGTCCGGCAGCGCGAGCACCCCGGCGACGTGCGCGGCGACGACCCCGCCGATGGAGTGCCCGGCCACGAACTCCGGCTCGATCCCCCAGGATTCGAGCAGCCGGAAGAGCGCGGTCTGCACGGCGAAGATGACCGGCTGGGTGTACTCGGTGTCGTCGATCGGCCCGTCCGCGCCGAAGGCCACCTCGCGGATGGGGTGGGCCAGGGTGCCCGCCCGATCCAGGGCGTCGGCCGCGGCGTCGAAGGCCACGCGGAAGGCAGGGAAGTGCTCGTACAGGTCGCGGCCCGCTCCCGCCCGCTGGCTGCCCTGGCCGCTGAACAGGACGGCGAGACCGCCGGTGACCGGGGTTCCGGTGATGACGCCGGAGGTGGGTTCACCCGCGGCGAAGGTGGCGAGGGAGCCGGGATCGAGCACTACCGCGCGGGTGTCGAAGACGGTCCGCTGCCGGACGAGGGCCGAGGCGATCGCGCCCGGATCCGCGGTGCTCGTGGCGAGCCTCGCCGCCTGGCCGCGCAGTCCGGCTGCGGAGCGCGCGGACAGCACGAACGGCGCGGGGTGGTGGGCTCCGGCCGGTCGCGCCGCGGCCGCGACGGCACCCGGGGGCGCCTCCTCGATGACGACGTGCGCATTGGTGCCGCTGATCCCGAACGACGAGATCCCGGCCCGCCGGGGGCGAGCCCCGGCCGCCCACGGCTGCCGCTCGGTGAGCAACCGCACCGCACCGGACTCCCAGTCCACGTGCGGCGACGGCGCGTCGACGTGCAGCGTGGCGGGCAGCACCCCGTTGCGCAGCGCGAGCACCATCTTGGTCACCCCGACCGTCCCCGCCGCGGCCTGGCTGTGCCCGATATTCGACTTCACCGACCCCAGCCACAGCGCCGCCGCCCGATCCCGCCCGTAGGTGGCGAGCAACGCCTGCGCCTCGATCGGGTCACCGAGCGCGGTCCCGGTTCCGTGCGCCTCCACGGCATCCACCTCGGCCGCGTCGAGCCCGGCGTCGGCGAGCGCCGCGCGGATCACCCGCTGCTGCGCCGGGCCGCTCGGCGCGGTGAGCCCGTTCGACGCGCCGTCCTGGTTCACGGCGGTGCCGCGCACGACGGCGAGCACCTCGTGGCCGTGCCGCCTGGCATCCGAGAGCCGCTCCACGAGAAGCAGACTCACCGCCTCCGCCCACCCGGTCCCGTCGGCGCCCGCCGCGAACGCCTTGCACCGGCCGTCCGCCGCCAGCCCGCGCTGCCGGGAGAACTCGGTGAACATGCCGGGGTTCGCCATGACCGTCACCCCGCCCGCGACCGCGAGATCCGCCTCGCCCGCGCGCAGCGCCCGCACCGCGAGATGCAGCGCGACCAGCGACGACGAGCACGCGGTGTCCACGGTGAGCGCGGGCCCCTCCAGCCCGAAGGTGTAGGCGACGCGCCCGGAGAGCACGCTCGGTGCCGCACCGGTCAGCCCGAACCCCTCCGCCGCGCCCGGCATCCGGTGCAGCCGCGGGCCGTACTCCTGCGGGGACGCGCCCAGGTAGACGGCGGTCCGCGAGCCCGCGAGCGTCGCCGGGACGATGCCCGCCCGCTCGAACAGCTCCCAGGTGGCCTCCAGCACCAGCCGCTGCTGCGGGTCCATGGCGGTGGCCTCGCGGGGCGAGATCCCGAAGAAGGCGGCGTCGAAATCGCCTGCCGCGTCGAGGAAGCCGCCGCGGTGGGCGTAGCTGGAGCCGGGGCGGTCACCGGCCGGGTCGTACAGGTCGGCGAGGTCCCAGCCGCGGTCGCGGGGGAAGCCGGTGATGGCCTCGCCCTCGGCGGCGAGCAGGTCCCAGAGCTGCTCCGGGCTGTCGAGGCCGCCCGGGTAGCGGCCGCTCACCGCGACGATCGCGAGTGGTTCCGCGGGGTCGGCGGTCGCGGTGGCCGTGGTCTCCCGCCGCTCGCCGGCGAGGTGCGCGGCGAGCGCGGCCGGGGTCGGGTGGTCGTAGACGGCGGTCGGGTCGATCCTGGTGCCGAGTGCGCGGGTGAGCGCGGTGGCGAGTTCGGTGGCGCCGAGGGAGTCGAGGCCGAGTTCGCGGTAGGTGCGGCGGGGGTCGATGCGGGCGGGGTCGGTGTGGCCGAGGACCGCCGCGGTGGTCGCGAGGACCAGGGTTGTCGGGTCGGGGCGGGACGATTCCGCAGTGCGTGGAACCCCGTCGGAGCTTGTTTCGGCTGCCCCGGAGGAGTGGCCTGCGGCTGCCGCGCCCGCGGCGTCGCGCTCGCCGACGTCCGCGGTCGGACCGGAATGAGAGGTGCGCTCGGTTGCCCCGTCGCCCGGGGCGAAGGTGTCCAGCCAGTACCGTTCGCGCTGGAAGGCGTACGTCGGCAGCGACACCGGCTCGGCAGGCGGAACGACGGCCGTCCACGCCACCGCGTGCCCGTGCGCGAACACCGTCGCGGCGGCGGTGAGCACCGTCTGCGCCTCGTCCCGCCCGCGGCGCAGCGTCCCGACCGCCACCGGCAGATCGGACAGTTGCGGAGTCAGCACCGGCGTGGCCCCGACCTCGACGAACACCTCCGCACCGAGCCCGCGCAGGGTGCGCGCGGCAGCGGCGAAGCGGACGGTGCCGCGCAGGTGCGCCACCCAGTACGCCGGGTCGGAGACGTCGGTGAGCACCGCGCCGGTCGAGTCCGAGACCAGCACCGGGCCGGTCGGCGCCAGGAAGGTGAGGCTCGAGACCACCTCAGCGAACTCGGTGAGGATCGGCTCCATGGCCGCGGAGTGGAAGGCGTGCGACACCGCGAGCCGCTTGGTCCGGCGCCCGCCGGCAGCGAGCCGCGCGGCCACCTCGGCCACGGCCCCCTCCGCGCCGGAGACGACCACGGCCCGCTCCCCGTTCACCGCCGCGATCGACACACCGTCGATCAGCGCGGCCCGGACCTCGGCCTCCGTCGCCTCGACCGCGACCATGGCGCCGCCGCGCGGCAGCGAACCCATGAGCCGGCCGCGCGCGGCCACCAGCCGGGCGGCGGCGTCGAGCGACAGCGCCCCCGCCACGTGCGCGGCGACGATGCCGCCGATCGAGTGCCCGGCGACCGCGGCGATCTCGATTCCCCAGGATTCGAGCAGCCGGTACAGGGCGGTTTCGACGGCGAAGATCACCGGCTGGGTGTACTCGGTGGCGTCGATCGGGCCGTCCGCGCCGAAGGCGACATCGCGGATCGAATGCTCGGCCGCGAGTTCCCGATCCAGCAATGCGGCAGCGGCATCGAAGGCCGCGCGGAACACCGGGAAACGCGCGTACAGCTCCGCTCCCGCCCCGGCGCGCTGGCTGCCCTGCCCGCCGAACAGCACCGCCACCGAGCCGTCCACCCGCGTGCCGGTCACGGTCCCCGGCCCGCCCGTGCCCGCCGCGAGCGCCGTCAGCCCGGAGTTCAGCGCTGCCCGATCAGCGGCCAGAACGACGGCCCGCGCACCGAGCACCGCCCGATCCCGCACCAGCGCGGACGCGACAGCGACCGGTTCGGCACCCCCCACGACCCTCGCCAGCCGCTCCGCCTGCGCGGGCAATGCCTCGGCCGACGCCGCCGTCACGACGAACGGCAGCACCGCCGCACGCTCGGCGCCCGGCTCCCCCGGCCAGTCGGCCGCACGAACCCGCACGACCGGCTCGGGCTCGCCACCGCGCGACACCGGCCACCCCGGACCGGACGAAGTCCCCTCCGCCGCCGACGCCACGATCACGTGCACATTCGTCCCGCCCATCCCGAACGAACTCACCCCCGCCACCGCGAGTCCATCGACCTCCGGCCACGGCTCGCGCACCGTCACCACCCGCACCGCGGCCGAATTCAGCCCCGGATGCGCCCTGACATGCCCGAGCGTCGCCGGAATCTCCCGATTCCGCACCGCCAGAATCACCTTCAACAGACCGACCAGACCGGCAGCACCCTCCAGATGCCCGACATTCGGCTTCACCGACCCCACCGCGACCGGCCCGCCGACACCCCCGAACACCGCGGCGAGCGCAGCCGCCTCCACCGGATCCCCCACCGGCGTCCCGGTCCCGTGCAACTCGACGTACCGCACCTCCCCCGCCCGCACCCCGCCCCTTGCCTGCGCCCGCCGGATGACAGCGGCCTGCGCCTCCGCCACCGGCACGGTCAGCGCCGCCGCGTCCCCGTCGTGCGCGAGCGCGGTGGAGCGGATCACCGCGTGCACCCGATCCCCGTCGGCCACCGCCCGCTCCAGCGACTTCAGCAGCAGCACCACCCCGCCCTCGCCGCGCACATACCCGTCCCCGTCCGCGTCGAGAACGGTCGCCCGCCCACTCGGCGAAACCCCGCCGAACCGCTCGGCCACCAGCGCCGCCCCCGCGGTCAGATTCAGATTCACCGCCCCCGCGAACGCCGCCGAGGATTCTCCGCTGCCGATACTCGCGCACGCCGCGTGCACCGCCGCCAATCCCGACGACTGCGCGGAATCCACCGAGAAACTGGCCCCCCGCAACCCGAGAACATGCGAAAGCCGATTGGCGAGCACCCCGCGGCTCAACCCGGTCAGCGTGTACCGCGTGACCGCGGAATCCCCGGCCTCCTGCGTCAACGCGGCATAGTCGCTCGCGATGGCACCGACGAAAACCCCGGTCTCGGTCCCGCGCAGCCCCGTCGCCGGAATGCGCGCGTCTTCGGTTGCCTCCCAGGCGAGTTCGAGCAGCAGCCGCTGCTGCGGGTCCATGGCGGCGGCCTCGCGCGGGGCGATGCCGAAGAAGGCGGCGTCGAAGCGGTCGACCTCGTCCAGGAAGCCGCCGGTCAGCCCGGCGATCCGGGGATCGGCGGCGGCCCGGCGCGGCGACGGGCGCCCGATCGAATTCTCCGCATCGCGCAGGAGCCTCCAGAACCGGTCGGGATCATTCGCGCCTGGCAGCCGGCAGGCCACACCGACGACCGCTATCGGACGAAAATCAACCACCTGAATTATCTCCCTCTGATCCGGGGGAATTGCCGCCGATTCGACCGGCGCTTTTCGCAATTGTGCGGTTCCCGGAATAACCCGGCAACCCGATATGAGTTGCCTCACAGCGCGGCCGGACCCCACCGAAACCACTGCTGGACAGGGCTTTCAGTGCCCATTGATCGGCAAGCCCGATACCAGCGGATAAGAAACTCCGATCAGAGGCTATTTACGATCGCCCCCGGAGAAATTGCGCGCAGCAACTCTCTTAACAATACCGGAGTGAAACCGGAGCCCTTGTGATCGCCGCGATTCAAAGGGTGCGCTACGCCCGAGATGTGTAGTTCGATTGTTGCCCAGGGATTCTCGACGAGGGGTGAAGTGACGGCTATGGCGGACCCGCTGGATCTGGTGCATCTGAGAACACTCGTCGCGATCGCCGACACCGGAGGATTCCGGCGGGCGGCGGACGCGCTGCACCTGAGCCAGCCGACGGTCAGCCAGCACGTCCGGCTGCTGGAGCGCAGGCTCAAGCGCAGGCTCGTGCAGAAGGAGGGGCGTGGCTCCCGGTTCACCACCGACGGTGAGCGTTTCGTCGGCGAGGCGCGCACGCTGCTGGCCGCGCACGACCGGCTGCTCGACCGGTTCGTCCCGGCGGACCCGGACCGGATCACCATCGGCTCCACCGAGCACGCGGGCGACGGCCTGCTGCCGGAGCTGCTCGGCGTGCTGCGCGCCGCGTACCCCGACGTCTACCTGCGCTTCCGCATCGATCGCTCGACCAGCCTCACCGATTCGGTGACCAAGGGCGCGCTCGACCTTGCGGTGGTGCTCGGCGGCAACAGCGAGCCGACCGGCGCCGAGGTGGGCGAGCTGGCGCTGCGCTGGGTGGCGGCGCCGGGGTGGCAGGCCGCGGCGAGCGGCGGGCAGATTCCGCTGGTGGCCTTCGAGGAGCCGTGCGGGCTGCGCAGGCGCGCGGTGCACCGGCTGGCCGAGCAGGGGCACAGCGTGACCGTGACGGCCGAGTCGGGCACCCTGGACGGGGTGCTCGCCGCCGCGCAGGCCGGGCTAGGCGTCGCGCTGCTTCCCTTCCACGGCGCGGTGCCGCACGGACTGGCCGAGGTGACCGGGTTCCCGGCCATGGGCACCATCGACGTCCGGCTGGTGACCCGCCGCGGCCTCGGCCCCGATATCGAGCTGACCGCGATCGAGACCATCACCGCGCACTACCGCTCGATCACCGGCCGGCGGCTGCGGGGTGCGGCGTGAGCGCACCGGACTGGCGGAACGACGGGGTCCGCGTGATCAGGGCGGACCAGCTCGACACCGATACCCCGCAGACGCCGGGGATGAATCGGGCCGCGGCCATCGACGCGGCCAGGGCGGGGGCGCAACGGATCTGGGCGGGAACGGTGGTGATCCACCCGGACGCCAAGACCGGCGCGCACCACCACGGCGAGCTGGAGAGCGTGATCTACGTGCTGCGCGGGCGGGCCCGGATGCGCTGGGGCGAGCGGCTGGAGTTCGTGGCCGAGGCCGGTCCAGGCGATTTCATCTTCGTGCCGCCGTTCGTGCCGCACCAGGAGATCAACGCCAGCACCGACGAGCCGCTGGAGTGCGTGCTCGTCCGCAGCGGTGGCGCGGCGGTGGTGGTGAACCTGGACATCGAGCCGGTGGAGAAACCGGACACGGTGCACTGGGTCGACCCCATCCACCGCCACCCCTGACCGCTACTCCGGCACGCCCATCCCGCGCGCCAGCACCGGCCAGGACGCCTTCAGCGCGTCCTGCCAGTAGCCCCAGGAGTGGGTGCCGGTGGGCTGGAAGTCGAAGGTGGCCGGGATGCCGAGCCCGTCCAGGCGCTGCCGCAGGTTCTGCGTGCAGACGTTCACCGCCGCCTCGATGACGCCGCCGAGCACCAGCTGGTTCAGGTAGCCGCGCGGGCCGGGCTGCATGTGCGCGCCGTTGAAGACGTCGTAGTGCCCCGGCACGCCGCTGCCGGTGGAGACGAAGAGCTCGAGCCCGCGCAGCCGGTCGGCGTGCACGTACGGGTCGTTGGCCGCCCAGGCGGGATCACCGGCCGGGCCGTACATGTTGTCGGTGTTACCGCCGCCCCAGGTCTCCACCGCGAGTTTGACGAATTCCTGCCCGAGCGGGTCGCTGATCTGCGCGCACCCGCTGTAGGCGGCGACCGCGCCGTAGAGCCCGGGCGCGGCGATCGGCAGCTGCAGCACCGAGGTGCCGGAGGTGGAGAGCCCGGCGATGGCGTTGGCGCCGGTGGTGGCGAACTCGGCGTCGACGAGCGGCGGCAGCTCCTCGGTCAGGAAGGTCTTCCACCGGTTGAGCCCCAGTTTCGGGTCGGGGGCGCGCCAGTCGGTGTAGTAGCTCCAGCGGCCGCCGACCGGCTGCACCACGTAGACGTCCTTGGTGGCGAGGAAGCCGGTGACGACGTCGGTCTGGCGCTGCCAGGTGGCCGAGTCCTGGCCGCCGCCACCGCCGTTGAGCAGGTACAGCACCGGGCGGGGCTGCTCGGGGTCGGCCGGGCGGAGCACGTCGACCATGATGTCCTGGCGCATGGCGGCCGAGTAGACGCGCAGCTGCACCGTGCGGTCGTCCTTCGCCCAGCGGCCGGTGATCGCGGGGGCGTCCGGTGCGGCGCCGGCGGGCACCGGCGGCCCCGCGGTGAGCGCGGCGGCGACAACGGCGACCGCGAGGGCGCGCAGGGCGCGGGCTCCGGTGCTGCGGCGGGATCGGCTCGGGCCGAACATGGGCGGTTCCGTTTCTCTTCGGGGCTCCCGGTGGCGGCCGAGGCCCACCGGGCCGGGTGGCCCGGTGGGTTCGGTCACCCGCGCGCTGCGGGCGGGGCGGTCGGCGGGGTCGTGCGTGTCCGCCCCGCCCGTGCGGTGCGCGGGTGCAGGCGCATCCGCGGAGCGGATCGGGGAGCCGGTCGGCCCGCCCGCGGATGCACGCCGGGGGTGCGGTCGACGCTACGACCCGGGCCACCCGGTTCCACTCCGCTCCGGAGCGTTCCTGGACGACTCACGAACACCGCTCCGGCGGTCCGGTGACGGACCACAGGAAGCCTTTTCGCGGAGGTCGCGTGGTGCCGCCCCAAACGGCGCGCCGGCTTTCGGTGACATCTCCAGACAATGCCCGGCGGCGGCCGGCGCCGGGAGTGCCCGATTGATCATGTGGGAATCGGTCCACGAACGGGGGAACGGCGACAGGAGTTCGAATGCGCAACACCGCTACCCGCCGGGTTCCCGCGCCGGAGCACCGGATCGACGGGCACCGCTACCGGGCGACGGCCCGGGTCGAGGTCACCGCGCACGCCGTCCGGGAATTCGCCCGTGCGGTCCGCGACTTCCATCCGGCGCACTCCAGCGCGGCGGCCGCGGCCGAACTCGGGTATCCGGCGCTCATCGCGCCGCCCACCTTCAGTTCGATCGTGCTCGGGCGGGTGCAGCGGGAAATCCTCGACATCGTCGGCTCCGGTTCGGAGCGCGCGCGCATTCTGCACGCCGACCAGGTGATCGATATCGGGCGGCCGCTCTTCGCCGGTGATCTGCTCGGCTGCGACATCTACTTCGAATCGTTCCGGCAGTTCGGCGACTACGACGTCATGGCGATTCGCAGTGCGCTCACCGCTGCCGACGGGACCGTGGTGCAGACCGGGTCGGCGGCGCTGCTCGCGTGCACCGGTGAGCGGGAGTCGGTGCTCGGCGAGGTCGCACGGCGGATCACGCGGCGCGGTTACGCGCCGGTCGACGGGCCCGCCGGGGAGGCGCCGCTTCCCACGCGGGCGCCGCGGCCCACCGTGCGCTTCGACGAGCTCGCGGTCGGGACCGAGATTCCGCCCGGCTCGCTGCTGCTCGCGCACGAGGATCTGGCTCGGTTCGCCGCCGCCACCGGTGAGCCGGTTCGGGCCGACGCGGGCGGTACCGCTCCCGGCATGCTGCAGCTCGGGCTGGCGTCCGGGTACGTGAGCAACTGGCTCGGTGACCCGGGTGCCGTCACCCGGATCCATGCCCAGTTCGGCAGTTTCACGCACTCTCTGCGCATCCCCGCCTCGGGCGCGGTGGCGGTGACGTTGCGCGCCCGGGTCGACCAGCTCGACCCGCGCGAGCGCCGCGCCACGCTCGCCATCGACCTGCGCTCCGGAGGGCGTCCCCTCTTCGGCTACGCCGCCGCCGAGATCCGCTTCCCCTGAACCCGCCTCGGCGCCGCACGGGGAACGACCCCGGCTGCCCGGCAACGACTTCCGCCGCGGCTCGGGCGACGGTCAGGCGGGGCCCTGCTCGGTCAGGGAGGGCTCGAGCGCGGCCCAGGTGCGCGGGAGCTGGGCGGCGAAGTCGGGCCAGGTGTGCATGCCGTCCGGCGCGTACTCCACCGTGGCGGGGATGCCGAGCTGGGCCAGCCGGCCGGCGAAGAGCTCGGTGCAGGCACGCGAGCCCGCCTCGAGCGCGGCACCGCCGCCCGCCTCGGCGAGCGCCTCCGGCACCGAGGGCGCCTGGGCGATGCTGACGAGGTCGGCGGGGGTCGGCAGACCGGGCGAGGCCGAGAGGTAGACGGCGGTGCCGCGCAGCGTCTCGGCGCCGAGCACGCTGTCGTGCGCCGCCCACTCCGGGGAGGTCGGCGGGCCCCACAGGTTCTGCACGTCACCGCCGCGGGAGGCGACGGTGATGGTGGTGACGGCGCGGCCGAGCGGGTCGGCGGTGGAGTAGCACCCGCTCATCCCGGCGACCGCCCGGTACATGCCGGGGTGCCGCTGGGCCAGCATGATGGCGGCCTGCGCCCCCATCGAGACCCCGGCGACCGCGCGCCTGCCGTCCGAGCGCAGCAGCGACTCCACGATCGGCGGCAGCTCCTCGGTGAGGAAGGTTTCCCAGCGGTTCAGCCCGAGCGCGGCGTCGGTGCGCTCCCAGTCGCTGTACATGCTGCCGGTGCCGCCGCCGGGGACGACGACGTCGACCGGCTTGTCGGCGAAGAACTCGGCGGCCCTGCCCTTGGTGAGCCAGGCCGAGGTGGCGTCGCCGTCCACCCCGTCGAGCAGGTAGAGCACCGGGCGCGGGCCGGAGCCGGAGCCGTGCAGCACGTCGACCGTGATGATCCGCCGCATCCCGGCCGAGGCGATGCGCAGCGTCTCCCTGCCGTCGCTCCGCATGATCCGCTCGACCAGCCCGGACCTGGTCATCGCCGGGTCGATCGGCGGCGGGGTGGCCGGGGTCGCCGCGGGATCGGCGGGGCCGAGCGCGGGCGGGGCGGGTGCGGGCGGCGGCAGCGGGCTGCCGGACGGCGCCGCCACCACCCCGGTGCCGGAGGCGATGGCGAGCGTGAGCGCCGCCGCGGCGGCGACGCCGAGCGGGACGCGGCGGCGGGTCGCGCGGTTCATCCGGCCGCCGCCAGCGGTAACGCGGAGCCGGCGCGGCACCGGGCGGCCTGCTCGTCGAGGTAGGCGTCGAGCGCGGCGCGGGCCCGCTCGCCGTCGGGGCCGAGTTCCCGGTCCGGCACGCGCCACATCCGCAGCGTGGGAAGCAGGACCTCGGTCAGGTGCACAGTGGGGTCGTACCCACCGTAGGCCGCGAAAATCGCCGCTTCCCTGCCGAATCCGGGCAGTGCGGCGTGCGGTGGCCGGAAGCCGGCGACCACCTCGGCCACCGCGCGCATGCCCGCGTCCGGGGCCAGCGCGAGCGCGGCGGCGGTGAGATCGCGGAAGAAGATGAGGTGCAGGTTCTCGTCGGCGGCCACCCGGCGCAGCAGCCGCTCGGTGGCGGGCTGGGTGCTGCGCGCGCCGACCCGCCGGTACGCGGTGCGGATGGCGGCGTGCGCGAGCGTCGCGTAGACCAGCGCGGGCAACGGCCCGGCATCCGCCGCGGGCCGGCGCACCCCGGCGTCGGCGCGGGCCAGCCTGGCCGCCTCGAACTCGGCCGGGTCGGCGATGCCGGTGCCGATCAGGTAGTCGCGGAGCACGATCGCGTGCCTGCCCTGCTCGGCCGTCCAGCGCCCGATCCAGGCGCCCCACGCCCCCTCCCGGCCGAAGGCCGCGCACAGCGCGCGGTGCCAGGCGGGCAGGTCGTGCTCGAGCAGCGCGAGCGCGGTCAGCATGCGCCTGGTGCCCACGTCGGATTCCGGAATCGGGGCAACGAGGTGAATTCCGTGGCGGTCGGCGATATTTCGGCCGCGCGGGCGATGCTCGTCGGGATCCCAGGTCCGCGCCTTGCGCAGATGATCGCGCAGTGCGCGTCCGGCCACCGGTTCGAGATCACGCGCGATTGCCCGGTCGGTCGGCATTGCAGAACTCCTCACCGGCCCGGAAACGCCGGGCCCACCTGCCACGATAGGCAACGGCGCTCAGGCGGAACGACCGATCCGCGCGGCGTTGGGCGGAGTGACGACTCCCCTGCGCGCCTGCTGGGGCGCGTCACAAGCGCGGCCGTCGGCGATATCCGGAATGGAATAGAGCCCGGGGCCGCGGCCGGACTCGCGGATATCGTCGAGCATATCGTGCGCGCGCGCGGCCAATTCCGGAATGCGCCCGGTGGCGCCCGCGGTGACGGCGGCGGTGAGCGGCACCTCGGCGGCCTCGCTGAGCACCGCGAGCGTCTCGGTGCGCATGGTCGCCGCGGTCAGCGCGGCATCGGCGTCCAGCGGGACGAGTACGGTGCCGCCGTGGTTACCGAGCAGCGCGAGCGCCCTGGAGCCGAAGGGGTTGGCGAGCGCCGCCTGCACCCGGCGCAGCTTGCGTCGGGCCACCGAGGCGGCGCCGAAGCCGCGCTCCTCATCCGGATGCGGGGGAATAGCCAGCGCGACCACCTGGTAGGACTCGGCCACCCGGATCCCGCTCTGCCGCGCCATCCGGTGCACCCCGTGCCCGCCGAGCAGCGCGGCGACCAGGGTCTGCGCGGCGGTCTGGTGCTCGCGAGCGACCGCCCTGTGCTCGTCGGCGTAGGCCGCGGAGGCGAGCACGGTGACCCGCTCCAGCGCGCGCAGCAGCAGCTCGGCGCCCTCGACCACCGGCAGCGCCTCCGGCCCCGACTCCTCGGCCAGCAGTTCGAGCCCGGCCCGCACGCCGTCGTGGCAGGCCTCGAGCACCGCCTCCAGCGAGACGCCCTCGCGCGCCCAGCGCGCCGCCGACCCGCTCGGATCGGTCGCGGCGGCGGTGCTGCGCGGGCGCAGCGACCGCGCCGTCTCGGCGAGCAGGGTGCGGGCGGCGTCGGCGACGTCCCCGCCGGGCAGTGCCCGCCCGCGGGTGAGATGTTCGACGAGTTTCGATTCCAGGCTCGCCGCGCTGGTTCCGTGTGTGCCCACCATGACTACCGAAGGCTAGCGATCCGGAGCCGGAATGCACCCGCTCCGACCCCTTCTTGCACCCAAGTCATCAGGCCGCCGCCGAGCCCTTGGGGGGAATCACAAGCAGATCACGGCGGCCGCCGGATTCCGGGCCGACGATAGCCGGTGCCGGTGCCGGAATCGTCCGCGACCAGCGGTCCAGCCGGGTAACGGAAATTTCGGAACAGCCAGGCAGCGAATTGGATCCGCCGCTCGACAGTCGCCGCATTGTTGCCGAAGCGCGATGGAGACGCAGCGCCGGCCGCGCATTCCCGGCGCTGCGCCGCGGCTACGATAAACCCACCGGAGACCGGCCCGCGGCAGCGGCGGGCATTTGTGGATACCTTCATGACGTGGCGCCGCGGCGCACAGGGACCGCACACAACACGCGCCGCCGCCCCGGCTGTGAAGTGTCAAGGAATCACCCCGGCCCCTGCCCCGCGGGGCGCTGACCGCTAGCATCGGGCCTTCGCCCGCCGACGGGCACGGGCGACGCCGAGAGTTCGAAGAAGGTAGACGAGTAGACGATGAGCGGTACCCGAGAGAAGCTGGAACAGCTGCAGGCCGTCCTCGAGCTGGCCGGGGAGCCTGCCGGCGAGGCGGGGATCGCCAAACGCAAGGCCAAGGAGATCCCGAGTGCCCGCGAGCGGGTCCGGATGCTGCTCGACCCGGGCACCTTCGTCGAGATCGGCGCGCTCGCGCGTCAGCCCTACACCGACAACGCCATGTACGGCGACGGCGTCGTCACCGGCCGCGGCTACATCGACGGCCGCCCGGTCGTCGTCGTCGCGCACGACCAGACCGTGTTCGGCGGGTCGGTCGGCGAGATGTTCGGCCGCAAGGTGGCGGCCGCGCTCGACTTCGCGCTGCAGAACGGCTGCCCGGTGGTGGCGATCAACGACTCCGGCGGCGCCCGGATCCAGGACGCGGTCACCTCGCTGGCCTGGTACGCGCGGATGAGCAGGCGGCAGGAGGAGCTCTCCGGCTTCGTGCCGCAGGTCTCGATCATGCTCGGCAAGTGCGCGGCGGGCTCGGTGTACGGCCCGGTGAACACCGACATCCTGGTCGCCACCGAGAACTCCTACATGTTCGTCACCGGCCCCGAGGTCATCAAGGCGGTCACCGGCGAGGAGGTGACGATGGAGGAGCTCGGCGGCGCCCGCGTGCAGGCCGACAACGGCACCATCCACCACGTCGCCACCACCGAGCGCCAGGCGTTCGACTGGGCCCGCAAGTACCTCAGCTACATGCCGACCAACTGCCTGGAGACCCCGCCGCTGGTCAACCCCGGTCTGGAGCCGGAGCTCACCGACTCCGACCGCGAGCTGGACACGATCATCCCGGACTCGGACCGCGCGGGCTACGACATGCACGAGGTCATCCTGCGGTGCTTCGACGACGGTGACTTCCACGAGATCGCCGAGGACAGCGCGCGCAACCTGATCGTCGGCTTCGCCCGGGTCGACGGCCGCGCGATCGGCGTCGTCGCGAACCAGCCGATGCAGCTCGGCGGCGCCATCGACGCGGCGGCCTCGGACAAGGCCACGCACTTCATCCGGCTCTGCGACGCCTTCAGCCTGCCGCTGGTCTTCCTGGTCGACAACCCGGGCGTGCTGCCCGGCGTCGAGGAGGAGCGCAACGGCGTCATCAAGCGCGGCGGCCGGTTCTTCCGCGCGGTGATCGAGGCGACGGTCCCGATCGTCACCGTCGTCATCCGCAAGGCCTACGGCGGCGGCTACGCGGTGATGGGGTGCAAGCAGCTCGGCGCCGACATCAGCCTGGCCTGGCCGACCGCGCGGATCGCGGTCATGGGCGCGGAGAGCGCGGTCGGCATCGTCGGCAAGCGGCAGCTCATGAAGGTGCCGGAGGAGCAGCGGGCGGCGGTCCGCGATTTCATGATCGACCAGTACAACACCACCACCGCCACCCCGTGGATCGCCGCCGAGCGCGGCTACATCGACGCGGTGATCGAGCCGTCGTCCACCCGGCTGGAGATCCGGCGCGCGCTGCGGCTGCTGCGCGAGAAGGAGCTCACGAAGCGGCACAACCCGCGCAAGCACTCGCTCTTCCCGGTGTAGGCGGGGTCAGGCGCCCGCGCCGCCCGCCCAGGGCGCGCAGGCCCATTCGCGGTCCCAGGCGCGCGAGCGCCTGCGGTCGAGGGCGAGCCGCGCGGCGAGGTAGCCGCCACCGCACACCGTCAGTGCGGTGAGCAGCACGCCTGCGGTGAGCAGGACCGCGCGGCCGAGCGGCCTGGCCGCCTGCGGCGGCTCGACCGGCTCGCCCGCGGCGTTCAGCCAGACGGTCACCTCGCCGCCGGGCGTCAGCAGCCCGGTGGCGCGGTGCACCGAGGTGCGCTCGGCGCCGTCGAGCCCGGTGAAGCGCACGGTCGCGCTGGAAACCGGGGCGTAGAGCGGCGCGTGCTCGGCGGTGAGCACGGTGGCCCGCACCGGGTGCAGCTTCGCCTGCTCGGCCGCGGCCGCGCGCACCTCCGCCCGGTACACCGGCCCGGCGACCAGCAGCGCGGCCAGCGGCAGCGAGGCGAGGAAGGCAAGCAGCAGCAGCGCGGCGAGCACCGTCTGCATGCGGTCCTCCGGGCGGCGCATGGGGTTGCGGTCCAGCCCGGCGCGCCTGCAGGTGCGGCGCAGCGGGCCCGTCTGCCGGACGCTCATGTCAGGGACTCCTCGGGAAGACGGCCCGCCGCATCGGCGACGAGCAGCAGGTGCGCGTCGAAGAACTCGCCGACCAGGCGCGGCAGCGCGTCCGGGTCGTCCCCGGTCGCCCAGGTCTGGAAGGCGGCGAGCAGTACTCCGGAGCCTGCCGCGACGGCGGCGGCCGGGCGCCGGTCGACGGCGGGGTCGACGCCGAGCCGCGCGGCCAGGATCTCGACGGCCGCGCGCTGCCCGGACAGCCGGATGCGCTGGTAGCCGGTGAAGAGCCGCGGCTCGCTGTCGAAGCGGCGGAAGACCACCCAGCGCCGGGTCCACAGCGGGACGTCGCCGTCGCCATGCCCGGCGGCGGCCAGCCAGACCTCCACCGCGCTGCGGTAGGCGAGCAGCGGGGGTTCCAGCGGGGGCCGGTCGCGCAGCGCCGCGTTGAACACGTCGACGTCGCGGTCGATATCGCCGAGCACCGCGTCCTCGATGGAGGCGAAGTGCCTGCTGAAGGTGCGCCGGGTGACCCCGGCCCTGCCCGCGATGTCCTCCACCGCCACCCCGGCCAGCCCCCGCTCGACCAGCAGGTCGAAGGCGGCACGCGAGAGCGCGGTCCGGCTGCGCCGGGTGCGCTGTCTGCGGCCGTCGAGGTCGACATCGTCGTCGCCACTCATGCCCGGAGTGTAGCGCGCTATTGTCCCGCGGAGACATAACTTCGCCGAACCGGCCCGGCAGTGTCATTTCACAACGAAACACGGGCCGCCGCGGTATCTTTCACGAATTTTGCGGAATTGGTCCGGCTTCCCCTCGGGCAAATTATGCGCCGCTTTCTCCGTCCGAGACAGTGAAACGGCGTTCCTGCCCCGGAATTTCACTCTCTCCGCCAGCCTGACCAGGGATGACGGGACGGCACTTGACCAAGTGTGTGTGCACGGTTACAAATAAAATTCCCGCCGACCCGAGCTCTTCGAACCGGCCGACGAGAAGTGCAAGCGCTTGGTTACCGACGTTATCGACGTGGTCGCGGAGTTCCCGGTCGACCGCAAAGCAGTATCGGATCTTCTGCGGATCCCGGATACCTACCCGCGGCTGTTCCCCGGCATCGGCGCGTGCGACCCGCTGGAGACGGTCGAGGGCGATCCGGTGGTCCGCTTCCGGGTCGGCACCCCAGCGACCGAGATCCGCACCCACGTGGTGCGGATGACCTCCGCGCGCGACGGCGACAGCATCGAGCTGCACTGCCCCGCGCAGGGCAGCTTCACCTCCATCCGGCTGGAGGGCGACCAGCACCGGACCCGGGTCACGGTCACCTTCTTCGCGCCCGCGCGCATGCACCCCGGCCTGGCCGACCTGCCCAACTCCGCGGTGGTCGACTGGGCCGTCCGCGGCCTGAAGCGGGTGGCCGACCTGCTGCTCGGCGCTCCCACCTCGGTGGCGGTCAACGGCGAGGATGCCCCGCTGCGCAGGCGCGCCGACATCGCCAGGCAGGTGGTGGCCGGCGGCGTCCTGCGCACCTACCGCCCGGACTCCGCGCTGCGGCAGTGGCGCAGGCTCGCCGAGTACGGCTTCAACCTGGCGGGCGGGTACGCCTCCGGCGCGGTCCGGGTGCCGAACCGTCCCGCCGTCGTCGACGCCTGGGGCTCGCGGACCTTCGCCGAGATGCACCGGCGCACCGAGCTGCTCGCCGCCGCCATGGCCGAGGCCGGGCTCGGCGCCGGTGACGCCGTCGGCATCCTGGCCCGCAACCACGGCGCCATGGTGGAGACCATGGTCGCCGCGGGCAAGCTCGGGGTGGACGCGGTGCTGCTGAACACCGGGCTGCCCGCGCGCCGGATCGAGGAGATCGTGCAGCGCGACCGGCTGGAGGCGCTCTTCGTCGACGCCGAGTACGACCACCTGGTGCAGTACCTGCACACCGACCTGCCCCGGTTCCGCACCGAGAACGTGCCCGGCGACGACTGGAACGTCACCACCGAGGACCTGATCGGCGACGGGCACCGCGAGTACCGCAAGCCGGTGCAGCCGGGCAGGCTCGTCGTGCTCACCTCCGGCACCTCGGGCACCCCCAAGGGCGCGCGCCGCCCGCACCCGAAGGGGTTCGCCACGGTCGCCGCGCTGATGTCCCGGATTCCGCTGCGCAGCGACGAGAACATGCTGATCCCGGCGCCGCTCTTCCATACCTGGGGGCTGGCCGCGCTGCAGCTGAGCACCGCGATCCGGGCCACCGTCGTGCTGCCGGACCGGTTCGACGCCGAGGAGTGCCTGCGGCTGGTGCACGAGCACCGGATCACCACGTTGATCGTCGTGCCGATCATGGTGAACCGCATCCTCGACCTGCCCGCAGGCGTGCGCGACCGCTACGACACCTCCAGCCTGCGCATCGTCGCGAGCTGCGGCGCCCCGCTGGCCGGGGCCACCGTGCTCGACTTCATGGACACCTACGGCGACATCCTCTACAACGTCTACGGCTCCACCGAGGTCTCCTGGGCGACCATCGCCGACCCGGACGACCTGCGCACCTCCCCCACCACCGCGGGCCGCCCGCCGCTCGGGACCAGGCTCGGGGTGCTCGGCCCGGACCGCAAGCCGCTGCCGGTCGGCCGGATCGGGCGGGTCTTCGTCGGCAACCACATGCTCTTCGACGGCTACGTGAACTCCGCGCCGCCGGACGAGGCGGACGGCATGCTCGACACCGGCGACCTCGGCTACCTGGACGCCACCGGCAAGTTGTTCATCGCGGGCCGCGACGACGAGATGATCATCTCCGGCGGCGAGAACGTCTTCCCGCGCCCGGTCGAGGAGGCGCTGGCACACCTGCCGCAGGTGAGCGAGGTGGCGGTGGTCGGCGTCCCGGATCGGGAGTACGGCCAGCGGCTCGCCGCCTTCGTGGTGAAGCGGGAGGGCGCCGGGCTGGATTCGGACATGGTGCGCAACTACGTGCGGCACCGGCTGAGCCGCTTCTCGGTGCCGCGCGACGTCACCTTCCTGAGCGCGCTGCCGCGCGGCGAGACCGGCAAGATCCTCAAGCGGATGCTGGTCGGGGCCGGGGGTGACCCGCCCCTCCCTCCCCCGGCCCTGGGGACGGCGATGCCCTGATCGATCAGGGCAGCTGAGCGCGCCCGACCCGGAGGTCGGGAACCGGCAGTGCGGACCCGGGGCACAGCACCAGCGAATCGCCGGGGGCCGCCGGGAGCGCGCCCCGGCGGGGCGGCTCCTCGGCCGCCGCGAGGACCGGGAGCCCGTGCCACGGGCGGTCGCACCAGCTGTGCGGGCAGCGCGGAAAACGGTCGCCGGTCAGCGGTTCCGGCGCGAGCCGGCCCAGTGCCTGCAGGAAAGTCCCCGACCTGCCCATGGTCATCACCCCGTCTTCACCGGTCGCTGCCTTGCACCCGATCGAGTGTCATTCTGCGGGGTTGGCAACTGATCCGCAACCATGCCGGGTCAGTCCCACCAGAGCCGCCAGATCGGCCGGAGCAGCCGCTCGGCCACCCCGTCCAGGGAACCGTAGTCCTGGTGCACCGCGTCCGGGCAGTACGCGAACGCCTCGCGCGCCGCGGCCAGCGCGGTCTCGCGGCCGGGCAGGGGGGTCTCGTGCCGGAACCAGATCGTGTCGAAGCCGATGGCGAGCAGCTCGGCGCGGTACAGGTGCTGCCAGCGGCGTAGCACCGCGGCGTGGTCGGCGCCGTCGAGGTCGGCGTTGCAGGCGCCCTGCCAGCCGAGCCGGGCGGGCACCAGCCAGGGCGCGGCCGCCGGGACGAGGGCGATGCGGTCGAACTCGTCGCCGATGATCGCCCAGGTGTCGGCCCAGTCGAAGCCGTCGTAGCGGTCCGGGTCGTCGGCGTCGCTCAGGTCGATCTCTGCGCGCACCGGGTCGCCGTAGTCGCGGGTGGTGAGCAGGGCGGCTCCGTCCAGCGGGCCAGCCACGGCTTCCGGCTCGCCGGGGTGGTCGAGCGTGGAGCCCTCGATGAGGATCGGCCGGAAGCCGGTCTGCTCGAAGCGGTCACGGAAGGTGCGCCACAGGTCGCAGGCCGGGTAACCCGACGCCACCTCGGCCACCCACACGCTGCCGCCGTCGAGTTCGGTGCCGGGGACCGGGGTGAATCCGGCGGCGCCGAGTTCGGTGTCGGCGGTGAGCAGTTCGCGCAGTGCGGCGTCGCGGCCCGGTGTGCCGGCGTGGGCCGGGACCGAGGGGTCGGGAACGAAGCGCGGTGCGGTGGTGTCGATGGTCATGGGGCCCCTCCGGTCGGCGATGTGCGGCGACCGTAGCGGGCGGGGGTGACAGGCACGGAAATGTCCGCGGGGGCGCGGGATATCGCCGGTAGGCTCGATATCGTCGCGCGCGGGCGCGGAACGGGGAGGGATCACATGCTGTACGTACTGGCGGCGTTCGTTCTGGTGTTCGGGATCGGGCTGGGGAGCGCGGTCCATCCGGTGGCCGGGATCGCGCTGATCGTGCTGGCGGCGCTGCTCGTCGTGCTCGCGGTGGTGCGGTCGCAGCGGGGGCAGGCGCAGTGGCGGTCGGCGTCCCGGCGGCGGGCCGGGCGGGACAGTGCCTGGGGCGCGGGCTTCCTCATCGATGGCGGCGGCAATCACGGTCACGGTCACGGTCACCACCACGACGGTGGCGGCTCGAGCGACGGTGGCGGCTCGAGTTGCGGTGGTGGTGGCTCGAGTTGTGGTGGTGGCGGTGGCGGCTGCGGTGGTGGCGGCGGCAGCTGAGCCGCCGCACGGGCGGCCCGCGGCGCGGTAGGTTCCCGGTGAACTCACCGACGAGGAGCCGCGCATGACCGATGCCGATCTGCGGGAGCGGGTCGCCGCCACCGCCCGCCGCCTGGCC
Source organism: Nocardia sp. NPDC057227 (assembly GCF_042669725.1). Taxonomy (NCBI): domain Bacteria; kingdom Bacillati; phylum Actinomycetota; class Actinomycetes; order Mycobacteriales; family Nocardiaceae; genus Nocardia; species Nocardia sp. NPDC057227. Next base: position 132,684 of record NZ_JBHUXA010000010.1, read on the forward strand.
GCGGAGGGGCTGCTGATCGGCACCGCGGGCAATGTCTCGGCGCGCTCGGGCGACCGGATCGCGGTCACCGGCACCGGGGTCGTGCTCGCCGAGTGCACCGCCGACACCGTCACCGAGGTCGCCCCGGACGGCGCGATCCTGGCCGGTCGGCTGCGCCCGACCTCCGAGCTCGACCTGCACCTCGGCATCTACCGCGACACGCAGGCGGGCGCCGTCGTGCACACCCACGCCCCCGACTCCACCGCCGTCGCCTGCCTGGCCGGGCTGACCGCGCTGCCCGTGCTGCACTACCAGCAGTTGCTGCTCGGCGGCGCGACCCCGATCGCGCCGTTCGCCCCCTTCGGCACCCAGGAGCTGGCCGCGCACGTCCGCGCCGCGCTGGCGGGCAAGCAGGCGGCGCTGCTGGCCAACCACGGCGCGGTCGCGCTCGGCGACACCCTGGAGCAGGCGCTCGACAACGCGCTGCTGCTGGAGTGGGCGGCGGCGCTGTTCGCCAGGACCACCGCGATGGGCAGCCCGCGCGTGCTCACCGCGGCCGAGCAGGCCGCCGTCGTCGAGCAGGCTGTCCGCCTGCGCTACGGCACGATCCAGGAGAACCCGGATGACTGAACTCACCATCGCCACCGTCGGGATCCACGTGCTCGACGTGCACGTCGTCGGCATCGAATCGATTCCGCGCGGGTCGGACGGCGCGCTGGTCGAGTCGATCGGCGTCTCCCCCGCGGGCACCGCGGGCGGCACCGCGGTGGTGCTGTCCCGGCTCGGCGCGCGGGTGCGCACGCACGGCGCGGTCGGCGCCGACCCGCTCGGGCAGACCCTCACCGCGCTGCTCGGCGGCTACGGCGTCGACACCGGCGGGCTGATCACCGCGACCTCCGCGCAGACCTCGGGCTCGGTCATCCCGGTGCGTCCCAACGGGGACCGCCCGGCCTGGCACTGCGTCGGCGCCAATGCCGCCTTCACCCCCGCCGACCTCGCCCCGGACGCGCTCGACGGCATCGACCACCTGCACCTCGGCGGCCCCGAGTTCCTCGGCGGGGAGGCGGCCGGGCAACTGCTCTCCCTGGCTCGCGAGCGGGGCATCGGCACCTCGGTCGACATCCTCGCCCCCGGCGATCCCGGGCTGCTGCAGTGGATCGCGGGCGCGCTGCCGCACACCGACTTCCTGCTGCCCAACGACGAGCAGGTGCGCGGGTTCACCGGCACCGACGATCTCGAGGCGGGGGCAAGGGCGCTGCTCGAGCACGGGGTCGGGTGTGTCGCGCTGACCCGTGGTGCGGAGGGCGCGCTGGTCGTCACGCCGGAGACCACGGTCGAGGTGCCCGCGTTCGCCGTCGATGTCGTCGACACCACCGGGTGCGGGGACGCCTTCTCCGCCGGGTTCGTCACCGGCTGGCTGAGGTACCGGGATCTCGGCCGGGCGGCGCGGCTCGGGTGTGCGGTGGCGGCGCAGGTCGCGCAGGGGGTCGGCACCGGAGCCGGGGACTACGACTTCGCCCGGGTCGAGGAGTTCGCCGCGGTGGCCCCGACGCGGTAGGTCACCTCGGGGCGGTGAGGTCGTACAGGGTGACGTCGCCGAGCTGGATCGGGGTGAAGGTGTCCCGCACCCACTCGGTGATCCGGGTGCCTTCGGAATCCCGGTTCCGGCCCGGTCCGACGCCGAGGAACCAGTGGATGTCGCCGTCGGCGACGTATTCCCGGAAGGTGGCAAGGGTGGGCGAGGGGTCGCCGCCGGAGAAGCCGCCGATCGGCATGACCGGGACGTCGGCGGCGAGCTGGTAGTCGGCGGCGGTCATCGAGGCGACGGTCGCCGCGGGCCAGCGGAAGCTGCCCGCGTCGGCGCGGAGTTTCGCGATCACGCGCGGGTCGGGCGGGGCGCCCATCGGACCGCGACGCCCCGGATCATGTTGCGCAGCCCGGTTCGGAGCCGCTCCGCTCGCCGGACCGCCCGCGTCCGAGCCCGGCGCTCCTCCGGGCCCACCGGTCGACTCCGGTCCTCCGCCGGGCCCACCGCCGGGCCCACCGGTCCACTCCGGTCCACCGCCGGGCCCACCGGTCCACTCCGGTCCACCGCCGGGCCCACCGGTCCACTCCGGTCCACCGCCGGGCCCACCGGGCCACTCCGGTCCACCGCCGGGCGCTCCGGGCCACTCCGGTGCACCGGAGGGCGCTCCGGGCCCGCCGAAGGGCACGCCCGCGCTGCCCGGCATGCCGGGCGGCGCACCATCCGGCCCGCCACCGGGCGGCGGGCCCGGGAACCCGCCCCCGGTGTCCGGCCCGGCCAGGACGATGCCGCCCCGGTGCGGACTCGACACCGTCTGCAGCACATACGCGACCGGCCCGGCCAGCCCCCCGACCGCGACGGCCGCCACCGTCGCGACCACGGCAGCCCGCTGCCGGAACCCGCCGAGCAAGCCGACAACCGCGAGTACCGTCGCCGCGACGATCACCCATCGCAACCAGGGCACGAACCCCTCGGCCCGCCCGAGCAGCACGAACGCGGTCACCCCGGTCGACAGCACCGCCACCACCAGCGCGACCCGCACCCACACCACGTCCCGCGAACGCCACCCCAGCACCCCGCCCGCACCGATCGCCCCGGCGAGCGCGGGCGCGAGGGCGACGGTGTAGTACTCGTGGAAGATCCCGTGCATGAAGCTGAACACCACCCCGGTGACCAGCCCCCACACCCCGAACAACACCAGCGCAGCCCGCCGCGGATCCCCCCGCTCGGCCCGCCCGCACAGCACGATCCCCACGACCACCAGCACCACCGCGGCCGGAACGAACCACGCGATCTGCCCGCCGACGGCGGCGTCGAACAACCGCCCGATCCCCGGCGCCCGCCCGAACGGCCCGCCACCGGGCGGCCTTCCACCGGGTTCGACCGTGCCGAAGTTCCCCAGCCGATCCAGCCCGTTGTACCCGAGCGCCAGCTCGATGGTCGAATTGTGCTGCGAGCCGCCGAAATACGGTCGAGTTCCGGCGGGCCGGAGCAGCGCGATCAGCAACCACCACCCGGCGCCGAGCACCAGCCCGCCCGCGGCCGCGAAGAGCCGCGCGACCCGCCGCGGGATCCCGCCGCGCGCCGCCATCAGGTAGGTCGCCACCAGCGCGGGCAGCACCAGCATCACCTGCAACTGCTTGGCCAGGAACCCAAGCCCGACCAGCACTCCGCAGAGCATCAGCCACCGCACCCGGTCGTCCTGCACCGCCCGCAGCATGGCCCAGCAGGCGGCGAGCATGAGGAACACCAGCAGCGCGTCCGGATTGTTGAACCGGAACATGAGCGCCGCCACCGGCGTCACCGCCAGTACCAGCCCCGCCACGAACCCGGCCGCCGGACCGAATCGCCCGCGCACGATCACCCACAGCAGCGCCACCGACCCGACCCCGAGCAGCACCTGCGGCAGCAGCATGCTCCAACCGGAGAAGCCGAAGAGCCGGGCGGAGAGCTCCATCGGCCAGAGCGCGGCCGGTGTCTTGTCGACGGTGATCGAGTTGCCCCAGTCCGAGGAGCCGAAGAGGAACGCGGTCCACGACTTCGTGCCGGACTGCACCGCGGCGGCGTAGAAGCTGTTCGCCCAGCCGTTGGCGCTCAGGTTCCACAGGTAGACCAGTGCGGTCCCGGCGAGCAGGGCCGCGAGCGCGAGCCGTTCGCTCCGGCGGTCGGGCGCGAGCGCGGTGGATGACATTCGTGGATTCTGCTGGCGGAGCTTGGCAATGACCTCCCGGCTCCCTGGGAGTTTCCTGGCAATGCCGGGTCAGCGGTCGAGCACGGCCCCGCTGTCGAGGTACAGCACGCCGTCGGCCGCGTCGACGAGGGACCGGTCGAGCGGGGCGTAGCCCTGGTCGGGCCTGGTATCGGTGCGGGTCGGGGCGGGCGCGACCGTCGCGGTCAGCCCCCACGTCGGGAACTCCTGCCGCAGGGTTCCCTCGTACGTGCCTGGCTCGGGCGCGCCGAGCCGGAGCGCTTCGCTGCTCCCGAGACCCCCGAGCAGCACCCGGTACCGCGCGCCGAGCAGCGCATCGGCGATGGCGCCCGCCGACGACCAGCCGAGCTCCATCCCCGCCATCCGCATGCTGCTCGGATTGCGTTGCAGGTGCGCGTTGTTCGCGAAGACCAGGGTCGGACCGCGGTCGGCTTCCAGGTCGCGGATGTGGATGAGGTTCCTGGCCATGATCTCGTCCCTGGTGGCGAGCAACCCGGAGATCCGAGCGCTCTCCCCGACCCGCCGCGCGGCTTGCCGGTGGTAGCGCAGCAGCCCGATCCCGGCGGTGAGGTGGGTGCGGGCCCGGTGCCAGGCGGCGCGGGAGGTCGCCGCGATGAGCTCGGGGGCGCGGGCGTGCAGGGTGCCGAGCAGGTCGTCGGCCAGGGCACGCAGGCGGGCGGCCTCGGCGCTGTCGCCGATAGATCGGTTGGCGTCCAGGATGGCCTCCGGCCGGTCCCAGCGGTCGTCCGGGCCGAAATCGGTTCCGGGCAAATCGATGTCGAGGTATCCGGCGGCGTACTCGAGGTACCGGCGCGGGCTGGGCGCGGTGGTGTTCTCGGTCGGGGCGTCGAAGCCGTGGAAGGAGAGGCGTTCCCCGGCAGGGCGGCCCTCGTTGTACGCGCGCATCCGGGCGACCAGCTCCCGGTTCGGTTCCAGTGCTCCGAAGCCGTGCGAGAAGCCGACGCGCAGTACGTCGTCCGGCGTCCCGGTGCCGTCCCGCACGAAGTCGTCGACCGCGAGCGCGGCCACCCGGTCGGTCTCCAGCGCGATGGAGCGGAACCCGAGCCGCACGAGGGTGGCGAAGAGGTCGTTGCGGAGATGTCCGAAGGCGGGCTCCTGATGGGTGGGCTCGCCCAGTCCGAGCAGCGTGCACGACGGGGTGAGGAAATCTCGGATGTCCTGACTCATGTCACTGAATCGTATCCTTGAACGAGCGGGTGAAGGTTTGTCGATCAACACCGTCGATCCGGGAGGTAAAGTCTCCAATCGGTGACAACACTCCGCCCCTCCCACCTCGCCCGCGAGCACGGTATCTCCACCCAGGCCGTCCGCAACTACGAGCGCGACGGCTTCCTCCCGCCCGCCGAGCGCACCCCCAGCGGCTACCGCATCTACACCGAGCACCACGCCGCCGCGCTGCGCGCCTACCTCGCCCTCGTCGCCGCCACCGGCCACGAATCGGCGGGGCGGATCATGACGGCACTGCACGCGGGGGACGTGGACCTGGCACTGGCCGTGCTCGCCGACGGGCACACCCGCTTCCTCCGCGACCGCGACACCCTGGACCAGGTGCGCCGGGCGATCGGCCACCTCACGGCGCGCTCCGAACACCAGGGAAGCTCCGGCGTCCGCAGCATCGGCGAACTCGCCCACCGGCTCCGGCTCAGCCCCGCCACGCTCCGCACCTGGGAGCGTGCGGGCATTCTCGTTCCGGTCCGGGATCGGGCGACCGGGCACCGGATCTTCCGGGCGGCCGATGTCCGCGATGCCGAACTCGCGCACCTGCTGCGCCGCGGTGGCTATCCGCTGCGGCACATCGCCACGGTGGTGGACCAGGTCCGCACGGCGGGCGGCACCGGGGAACTCGCCGCCGCGCTCGACGGCTGGCAGCGGGCACTCACCGCACGCGGCCGCGCCCTGCTGCGCGCGGCGGCCAGGCTGGACGCGTACCTCGAAGGGTGAGCGGGCGTGTGTGTCCCGACCGGGCCGGGAGTTGAACCCGGGAGACCGATAACCGGCCGGATCCGGCCCGCTCGCAGTCGACTGTAGAGCACGCGGCGCGGCGGTGACCACGCCTTTTCTCGGAAACCTGGGATCGGTAGGGCGCGCAACCCTCCTACCTTCATCTCAACGGCCGAACCGGAAGCCGGACAACCCGAGATCGAAGGAACGAAAACCCATGCGCACCAACACCAACCGCTTCGCCGCCGCCACCACCGCCGCGGCCGCCGCCCTCGCCCTGCTCGTCACCGGCTGCAGCGACAACAGCACCGACAACCCGGCCCCCACCAGCAAGGCCGCGCCCGCCGCCCCCGCCGCGGGCAACTCCACCGCCGAGGTCGACGGCAAGACCATCGACGCCCGCTTCGACACCACCTGCGCCAAGCAGGGCGGCACCCTGGCCCTGGCCCTGACCGACCTGAACAACACCACCTACGGCAACTTCAGCGTCTCGGCCACCCTCCAGGGCGAGGACAGCGTCCAAGCCGTCGCCATCGCAGGCACCAAGGGCGGCAGCAACGGCACCCCCTACGCCGTCGGCTACGGCGCAGGCGCCCCCGGCGGCTCGGCGAAGGTCACCAAGAACGGCACCACCTACACCGTCACCGGCGAAGGCGTCGGCGGGGTCGACCTCACCGACCCCCTCGCCGGCCCGAAGAACATCCCCTTCGAGATCACCTTCGCCTGCACCACCGTCGTCGGCGGCTGAACCGCCGATCCCGGTGTCCCCCTGGGGTACCGGGGTCGTTGCGGTTCCGGAACCCGCGGCGGGCCGCGCTGCTATCCTGGCGGCTCGCCGGTCGGCTGCCCGCCCGGCGGGGAACGCCATCGGCCGCAGCGCGGCGGCACCTTCGATGGTGTGCTCGTGCGATGCTCGAAGGGTCTGGTTGACGTGACGCGCGGCGAACGCTCCATCTTCGCTCGGTCGTGGCGCGAGGCGGTGAGCGCCACCGGGGTCGCGCTCCCCGAGGTCGTGTTCGAGGCGCTGACCGGCCACGCGATCCGCGATCTCACCGCCGAGCCGTTCGCGCCCGCCGTGGGCGCCGGGCTCGGCGCGGCGCTCGTCGACGCCGGGCTCACCGATCCGGCCGCGCCGATCGCCTCCGCGCCGGTGCTGCTCGCCATCGCGGGCAGCGTGGGCCGGGCCGAGGTCGCGGCGGGGTATCTGGTGGCACTGGGTCAGGGGCATCAGGCGCGGCGCACCGAATCGGTACTCCCGGACGAGCGGGCGCGCCGGCTCCGCATCCTCTTCGACAACTCCGCCGCCGCCATCGCCATCGGTGACACCGAGGGCCGCATCCTGGAGGCCAACCGCAGCCTCGCGGACATGATCGGCATCGCCCCCGACGCGCTGGACGGCATCTCGGTCTACGACTTCGCGCACCCCGACGACCACGAGCACATCCGCACCCTGCTCTACGAGCAGCTGATCCCGGCCGGGAAGGGCACGGTCTCGCTCAAGCAGCGGCTGGTGCGGGCCGACGGCTCGATCGGCTGGATGAACATCGGCATCACCTTCGCCAAGGGCACCGCCGAGGGCGACCCGGACTACCTGGTCGCCGTCGGCGCCGACGTCACCGACCAGTACCGGCACCAGGCCGAGCTGCACCACCAGGCCAGGCACGACCCGCTCACCGGCCTGCCCAACCGCAGGCACCTCATGGAGACCGTCAACCGCTACAGCGCCACCGCCGACGAGGGCGCGCTGGCCGGGCTCTGCTTCCTCGACCTCAACCGCTTCAAGCAGATCAACGACCGGTTCGGGCACACCGTCGGCGACCGGGTGCTCTCCGCGGTCGCCGCCCGCCTGCACGCCGACACCCGTGAGCACGGCGACCACCTGATCGCCCGGATCGGCGGCGACGAGTTCGTCGCGCTCATCGCCCCGCCCACCACCGCCGAGCGGGTCGCCGCCATCTCCCGGCGGCTCGCCGCGGTCTTCCGCGAACCGGTGCTCGCCGACGGTCACCGGCTGCCGGTGACCGCGAGCATCGGCACGATCACCACCCGGATCGCCCGCAACGGCGCCGAATCGCTGCTCGCCGCCGCCGATGCCGGGCTCTACTACGCCAAGCGCAATCGCTCGTCCGAGCCGGTGCCCGCACCGGACCCGAACGCCTTCGATACCGCCGCGGCGTTCGAGCTGGCACAGGCCGTCACCCGGCCCCTGCGCTGATGACCGATCCCCGGCTGCTCGCGCACGCGGCGCTTGAGCAGTCGTCCGTGGTGGCGAACAACGCGATGAATCGCGAACGTGGGCTCTCCGGGGTGAACAGCTACACCCGCGACCTCGGATTCGACCCGTTCGCCCTGCTCAGCTCGCGACTGCCCGCCGCGGTGAGCTGGGTCGACGTGTGCTGCGGGTCGGGGCGAGCGCTACTCGAGGCCGAAGCCCGGTTCGCCGCCGAGCTCCCGGACGCCGACGTCACGCTGCTCGGCATCGACCTGGTCGGCTACTTCCAGAGTTCACCGCGAACCTCCCGGCTGCGACTCCGCACCGCCAGCGCGCACGACTGGCACCCCGCACACCCCGCACACCCCGCCGACCTCGTGACCTGCGTACACGGACTGCACTACATCGGCGACAAACTAGCCCTCCTGACCACCATGGCCGGCTGGCTCACCCCCGGCGGAACCCTCGCCGCGCACTTCGACCCCGGCAGCATCCGGCACCGCGACGGCTCCTCGGCGGCACGCCACGTTCTCGCCGAATTCCGCGGCGCCGGAGTCGAATACGACAGCCGAAGGCATCTCGTCACCGCACGCGGTCCAGCCGCGCCCCGATTCCCGGCGACCTACCTCGGCGCCGACGACACCGCGGGCCCCGGCTACACCGGCCAACCCGCCGTCACCTCGCACTACGACTGGTGACCGCACGGCCCGATCCGTCATCCGCCCGCCATCGACGGAGTTCGCCCCTCCTTTCTGTGAACGGATACAGCATGCTCACGACCGCATTCCTCCAGTACGCAGGCAGCGGCCCCATGCGACACGAGGAACAGCTGCTGGCGGAAGGGCTGCGACGACGCGGCATCCCGGTGCGGTACTACACGGTCAAACGCATCCTGCGCCGTCAGCTGCCGCTCGGTCCGGACACCTTCATCGCGGGCGACACAGACGCGATGCACGGAGCCATGCGGCAGCTCGGAATCCCGCTACCCGCTCCCGACGACTACCCGGGCAGCTTGCGCGAGTTCCTCCGCCGAAAGGTGTGGACGTCGACGCTCGGCGAAGTCGAGCGCGCGCTCGGCGACGGTTCGCTCCCACCGACCTTTGTGAAGCCCGCCGAACGCCGCAAGGGCTTCACCGGTGCCGTCTGTTATTCGGACCGGGACGTCGCGCAGCTCGGCCCGGTGAGCCGGAGACAGCGGGTGTGGTGCTCCGAGGCCGTGAAATGGCTCGCGGAGTTCCGCGTCTACGCGTTCGAGCAGCGGGTGGTGGCAGTCGACAGGTACGCCGGTGACCGATCGATTCAGCTCGATATGGAGGTCGTGCGGACGGCCGTTGCCGCCTACCGCGCATCCGGGGAGGCACCGACCGCCTACGGCATCGACTTCGGCATCCTGGCGAACGGCGAGACCGCCCTGGTCGAGGCGAACGACGGGTACGCGCTCGGCGCCTTCGGCATCACCGCGGACGACTACACCGAACTGGTCGTCCGCCGCTGGCGCGAACTTCTGGAATCCGCCGAGACGTGACGCGGATTCGGTGGACGATACTCGAGGTATGAAGCGACTGCTGCTGACCGGTCCCGGCGCGCTTGCCTGGGAGGAGACCCCGGAACCCGTTCTGACCGAACCGGATCAGGCGCTGGTCCGGCCGATCGCGGTCGCCACCTGCGATATCGATCCGGCGGTCCTGCGCGGCAGATTCCCGCTGCCCGGCCCGTACCCGTTCGGGCACGAGGGGGTCGCGGAGGTGGTCGCGGTGGGCGACGAGGTGCGCGCGGTATCCCCCGGCGATCGGGTGGTGGTGCCGTTCCAGATCTCCTGCGGCACGTGCGAACCGTGCACCGGGGGCCGCACCGGCAACTGCGCGAGCCACCCACCGCTCTCCACCTTCGGCCTCGGCACGCTGGGCGGGCTCGCCTGGGGCGGGCTCTGGGCCGACCTCGCGCTGATCCCGCACGCCGACGCCATGCTGGTGCCGCTGCCTGCGGGCGTCGACCCCGCCACCGTGGCCAGTGCCAGCGACAATATCCCGGACGCGTATCGCGCGGTCGGCCCGCAGCTGGCGGATCGACCGGGTGCGGATGTGCTGGTGGTCGGCGGCGGCGGAGCGCCGTCGATCGGGCTGTACGCGGCCGGGCTCGCGGTCGCGCTCGGCTCGGAGCGGGTCGTCTACACCGACAGGTCGCCGGAGCGGCTGGCGATCGCGGCGGCGCTGGGCGCCGAGGCCGTTGCGGGGGATCCGGGAAAGGAGCTGGGCCGGTTCCCGATCACGGTGGAGGCGCGCGGCGGCGGGCAGGCGCTGCGGGCGGCGATCGAGGCGACCGGGTACGACGGCTGGTGCATCAGCGTCAGCGTGCAGTTGGAGGATGTCGCGCTGCCGGTGTTCGGCATGTACAACCGCTGCTGCACCTTCCACACCGGCCGCGCGCACGCCCGCCCGGCCATCCCTCGGGTGCTCGACCTGGTCGCCGCGGGCCGCTTCGATCCCGCGCTCGTCACCACCGCCACCGTGGCCTGGGACGACTCCGCCGAGGCGCTGCTCGACACCCCGCTGAAACTCGTCGCCGTGCGCTGACCGGCCTTCCTTCGGACGCGAGCGAAAAGAACTGTCGCCGAATTCATTTATCACCCTCGATCGGGTGCCCACAAGGTTTGCCATCAGGGGGCCGAGAGCCCTGGTGGGGCCGGTTTTCCTGTGCCAGTATCCGAATCCGGACGGAAATTCCCGGCCCTGTTCGAAGAAGGCCACCCATGTTGAACCTGCGTCGTCTGCTGCTGCTCCGAGATCTGGCCGAGCTCGGCACGGTGACCGCGGTCGCCGAGCGCCGCAGCATCACCAGTTCGGCGGTCTCCGCACAGCTGCGGGTGCTGGAGGACGAGGTCGGCGCGGTGCTGTTCCGGCGCGAGGGGCGCAATGTGCGGCTCACCGCGAGCGGTGAGGTGCTGGTCGAGCACGCCCGCGCCATCATGCGCGACGTGGACGCCGCGCTCGGCGCGGTGGCGGCGACGCAGGAGCGCACGGCGGGCCGGATCGCGCTCTCCGGCTTCGAGACCAGCATCGCGAGCTTCGCCGGGCCACTGCTGCAGCGGCTCGGCCAGGACCGGCCGGAGCTGCAGATCCGGGTGGTGCAGGCGGACACCCCGACCTCGCTGCGCGCGCTGCGGCACGGCGATATCGACGTCGCGCTGATCTCCCGCCTCGACTTCCACGCGGGCGACCCGCTCAGCGGCCTGCACGCCGAGGAGCTGCTGCGCGACCCGCTGGTGCTGCTCGCCCCGCGCCCGCTGCACCGGCACCTGCGCACCCTCGGCCTGCGCGCGGCCACCGAGGAGCCGTGGATCACCGGCCGCCCGGAGACCGGGCTGGCCGAGGCGCTGGTCCGGCTGGGTGAGCAGGCCGGGTTCACGCCGCAGGTCACGCACCGGGTGATCGGCGCGCCGAACATGTGCCAGCTGGCCGCGACCGGGATCGGCCTCACGCTGGTCCCGCTGCTCTCCGTGCCCGCCGCGCTGCGCGGGCTGATCGTGGACGGCGTCGATGTCGGCGGCCGCTCGATCAGCGCGGTGCACCGCGAGGGCGCGGCGGGCAATCCGGCGATCGCGCTGGTCATGCGGACCCTGCGCGAGGTCGCCGAGGAACGGACCGACGGCACCGGCGACCTCCTGCACGCCGCGTCCTGAACCCCTACGGCACCACCGCCAGCCGCGGCCCCTCCGCGCCCGGCTCCTCGGCGGCGACCAGGCTCGGCGCCACCCCGACCGCGGGCTGGTGCAGCGGCTCGGTGTCGTTGAGCAGGTGGTCGCCGAGCTGGCGCTCCCGGTAGATCACCGGGTTGTGCGAGGCGAGCGTGCGGGCATTGCGCCAGTGCCGGTCCAGGTGCAGGCTCTCGTCCAGGGCGGAGGCGCCGCCGACCTCGAAGATCTCGGTGGTGGCGCGCAGCACCAGGTCGATCACCACGGTCTGCGCCCGGTAGACGTCGAGCTCGGCGGCGAGCTCGAGTGCGTGCACGGCCGCCTCGGCCTCCGGGGTGCGCTGCTCGGCGGGGGCGGTGCGCAGCGCGAAGCGGGCGTCGACGGCCCGGTCCAGGGTGGCGGCGGTGCCGAGCACGATCTCCCGGACCGCGCCCGCGACCGCGTCCACCCGGCCGAGCACCTGCTGCACCTGGGGGTCCTCGCGCGGCAGGTCGGCGCTGGCCTGGCTGTAGGAGCGGCGGCGGCGCCGGACGAAACCGGCGGTGTCGTCCACCGCGCGGCGCACGATCCCGGCCAGCGTGGCCAGGTGGGTGAGCTGCAGTACCGCCAGCTGGCCCGCGTAGACCTGCTCGGTGGTGATCACCTCCTCCGGCTCCACCTCGGTGTCGGTGAAGATCGAGGTGCCGCTGGCGCTGGTGCGCTGGCCGAAGCCGGAGTAGTCGTCGAGCAGCCGCACGCCGTCGGCGTCGGTGCGCACCAGCGCGGTCACCCGTTCGCCGTCCTCGCGGACGACGGCCACCGAGATCCAGTCGGCGTAGAGGCTGCCGGTGCTGTAGTACTTCACCCCGGTGAGCAGCAGCCGGTCGCCGTCGGCGCGCAGCGTGGTCCCGGTGCGGCCGCGGATATTGCCCTCGCGCTCGCTGCTGGCATTGCCGACGACGGCGCCGTCGGCGATCCGGCGCAGCCAGCGCTCGCCGAGCTCGGTGTCGCGTTCCCGCCACCGGTCCTCGGTGAAGCGGAAGTGCACGCGCAGCGCCTGCACCAGGTTGGATTCGGCGGCGCCGAGCTCGATCAGCAGCAGGAAGAGCTGGCGCAGGGTGATGCCGCCGCCGCCCAGCTCGCGCGGTACCCGCAGCGCGCCGAAGCCGAGGTCGCGCAGCCAGCCCGCCTCCTCCAGCGGCAGCCTGCGGGTGGTCTCGCGGTCGAGCGCGCCGTCGGCGATCCGGTCGAACACCGGGCGGAAGCGGTCGATCAGGGCGGAGTCGGTGTACGGTTCCCGCTCGGTCATGGTGGTCTCCTGGCTACGGGATCAGAGGCGGGCGGGTTCGCGCTCGTGCGCGAGCGCCCAGCCGGGGACGGATTCGACGAGGTCGCGGGTGTAGTCGTCGGCCGGGTCGGTGAAGACCCGCGCGGCCGGGCCGGATTCGACGACGACGCCGCGGCGCAGCACGGTGATGTGGTCGGCGATCTGGCGGACCACGCCCAGATCGTGCGAGATGAGGACGTAGGTGGAGCCGAGTTCGCGCTGCAGCTCCACGATCAGCTCCAGGATTCTGGCCTGGACGGTGACGTCGAGCGCGCTGGTCGGCTCGTCCAGGACCAGCACCTCCGGCTCGAGTGCGAGCGCACGCGCGATGGCGACGCGCTGGCGCTGGCCGCCGGAGAGCCGGGCCGGGAGGGCATCGTGCGTGCGGTCGGCCAGCCCGACCAGGTGCAGCAGTTCGCGGGCGCGGGCCGCGCGGGAGGCGCGGGTGCCGATGCCGTGGCGCAGCAGTGGTTCGGCGACCGCGCGGGCGGCGGTGTAGCCGGGGTCGAGGGAGACGAACGGGTTCTGGTACACCAGCTGGAGGGTGCGGCGGGCCGCGCGCAGGGCGCGGTCGTCGCCGGGGTCGAGCGGGGTGCCGTCGATCAGCACCCGGCCCGAGGTCGGGCGGTCCAGGCCGAGGACCAGCCGGGCGATGGTGGTCTTGCCCGAGCCGGACTCCCCCACGATGGCGTGCGTGCTGCCGCGCTCGACGGTCAGCGCGACGTTGTCCAGCGCGGCGAAGCCGGAACCGCCGCCGGGGCGGGCGAACACCTTGGTGACGCCGTCGAGTTCGATGGCGGGCACCGCCGGATCGGCGGACGCCTGCCGTGCGGCGGCGGTGACGCCGCCCCCGCGGAACTTGTCCGCGTTCAGGGCGGGCACATCCGCGAGCAGCCTGCGGGTGTAGTCGCTGCGCGGGTTCGTGAGCACGGTCCCCGCCACCCCCGCTTCGCGCACCCGGCCGTGCTCAAGCACGACCAGGTGATCGCAGCGCTCCCTGGCCAGGGCCAGGTCGTGGGTGATGAGCAGGACCCCGAGCCCGAGGTCGGTGCGCAGCCTGCCGATGAGGTCGAGCACCCGGCGCTGCACGGTGACGTCCAGCGCCGAGGTCGGCTCGTCGGCGACCAGCAGCTTCGGCCCGGCCGCGATGGCCGAGGCCAGGATGGCGCGCTGCAGCATGCCGCCGGAGAGCTGGTGCGGGTACTTGCGCGCCACCTCGGCCGGGTGCGGGATCCCGACGGCGTCCAGCAGCTCCACCACCCGGGCGGCGGGCGCCTCGTCGGTGGTGCCGGTGGCGTACAGGGTCTCGGCGAGCTGGGCGCCGACGGTGCGCACCGGGTTCAGCGAGTTCGCCGGATCCTGCGGCACGTAGGCGATCTCGTTGCCGCGCAGCGCCCGCAGCCGGCGCGCGCCGAGGGTGAGCAGCGGCTCACCGCGGTACCGCACCTCCCCCGACTCCACGACGGCGTTCGGCGCGGCCAGCCGCAGCAGCACGTTGGCGATGGTGGACTTGCCCGACCCGGACTCCCCCACCAGCGCGACGGCGGCGCCGTCGGGCACGGTGAACGAGACGTCGTCCACGGTGCGCCGCAGCTGCCCGCGCACCCGGTAGCCGACGGTCAGCCCCTCGACGGTGAGCAGTGGTTCAGTCATCGGTGCTCAGCTCCTTCACGAAGGCGCTGAGCCGGTTGAAGGCCAGCACCGTCAGCACGATGGCGACGCTCGGGACGGCGACCATCCACGGCGCGGAGAAGACGTAGTTCTTGCCCTCGGAGACCTGCACGCCCCACTCCGGCGACGGCGGCGAATCGCCGTAGCCGAGGAAGGCAAGCGCCGCGATCGAGAGGATGGCGGCGCCGAACTGCAGCACCGAGAGCGCCAGCACGCTGGACCAGGCATTGGGCAGGATGTGCGAGAGGATCAGCGAGCGGCTGCGCGCCCCGACCAGCCTGGCCGCCTCCAGGTACGGCAGGCCGGTGATCCGGAGCACCTCCGAGCGCATCAGCCTGGCGAACACGGCGATGGCCGAGACACCGACCGCGATGGCGGCATTCACGGTGGAGAAGCCGAGCGCGACCACGATCGCCATGGAGAGCAGCAGCCCGGGGATGGCGAGCAGGGTGTCGACGAAGCGCATGAGCACCACGTCGATCGGGCGGTTCGCGTAGTGCCCGCCGATCAGCCCGATGGCCGAGCCGACCACCAGGCCGATGACGACGGCGATGAAGGCGGAGAGCACCGACATGCCGGTGCCGTGCAGGACCCGGGAGTAGATGTCGCGGCCCAGGTAGTCGGTGCCGAGCCAGTACCGGCCGGAGGGCGCGAGCAGCACCTCGTCGGGGTGCGGGAGGTAGGGATCGTGCGTGCTGAGCAGCCCCGGCGCCACCGCGGCGACCAGGATCAGCAGCAGGACCGCCGCCGCGGCCACGGTGGCCGGGGTGAGCCTGCGCCGCGCCACCCGCCACGCGGTGCGGGCCCTGCCCGGCGCGACGATCACCGGATCGTCGAGCTCCGGCGGAGCGAGTGCGGTCATGCCGGGACCTCCTGACGGATGGCGGGTTCCGGGCGGAGCCGGGGGTCGAGTACGGGGTAGAGCAGGTCGACGGCGAGGTTGACCAGGACCACCGCGCCGGAGGCGAGCAGGATGATGCCGAGCAGCGTCGGCGAATCCTGCCCGGAGACAGCCGCCTCGATCACCGACCCGATCCCGTGCCGGTTGAAGATGGCCTCCACGATCACCGAGCCGGTGATCAGCTCCGCCACCGCGAGCCCGAGCATGGTCACCCCCGGCAGCGCCGACGGCCGCGCCACGTGCGCGGCGAGCAGCCGCGCGGTGCTCAGCCCCTTGGAGCGGGCGAAGGTCACGTACGGCTCCCCCTGCACGTGGTGCGCGTTCTCGATCAGCACCCGGGCCAGCGGCGCCGCCACCGGCAGCGCCAGCACCGCCGCGGGCGGCACCGCACCGGCCCACCCGTCGGCCTTCAGCGTGCTGAACAAGCCGAGCTGGTAGGAGAAGATCTGCAGCACCACCAGCCCGATCACGAAGGTCGGCACCGAGAGCAGCGCCGCGGGAACGGTGGTGGCGAAGCGCCGCACCGGCTCGAACGGAGCGGTGGTCGCCGCCACCGCGAGCCCCACCGCGATCAGCACCGCGAAGAGCGCGGTCACGGTGGCGAGCTCGACGGTAGCGGGCACCGCGCTCGCGATCCGCCCGGTCACCGGCTCCACGGTGGTCAGCGAGTAGCCGAGGTCGCCGTGCAGGAGCCGGGTCACGGCCTGCCACAGCTGCACCGGGAGCGGCTGGTCCATGCCGTAGTAGGCGAGCAGCTGGTCCACCTGCTCCGGGGAGAAGTTGGCCTCGGGGTCGCTGAGCCTGGCCCGGATGGGGTCGCCGGGCAGGAAGAACAGCAGCAGGAAGACCACCAGGTAGGACAGGGTCAGCACGAGCAGCCCCTGCCCGGCCCTGGCGAGCACGTAGCGCGGGTACGAGGTGACGGGCGTGGCCATCAGTCGTCCAGCCACGCGTCGTAGAGCGCGGAGCGGCCCAGCGTCTCGGCCTTGAACCCGTACAGGTTCGGCGCGGTGACGAAGGACTGCTGGGTCTCCTCCAGCGGCACCACCAGGCCCTGGTCCAGCAGGTAGCGCTGCACGTCGGCGACGGCGGCGGTGCGCTCGTCCCCGACCGGGAGCGTGTTCAGCCTGGCCAGCAGCGGATCGAGCCCCTTGTCGGCGTTGCCGCCCGCCCCGCCGGAGCGGTAGCGCGCCCACAGCTGGCCGACGTCGGCGCCGGTCTGGTGGTTCCAGAAGAAGACGTTGTCCGGCTTGGTGGTGACCGTGGTGTAGGTGGTGCGGTCCACCTTGACGACGTCGATATCGATGCCGATCCGGCCGAGCTGGATCGCGATCAGCTCGGCGTCCTGCACCGCGGCCACCCAGTTCGACTCCGGGTAGAGCGTGAAGGCGAGCCGCTTGCCGTCCTTGGTGCGGATCCCGTCCGCGCCCTTCGCGGTCCAGCCCGCCTCGTCCAGCAGCCGGTTCGCCTTCGCCTGGTCGAAGCCGGTGCCGCCGGGCAGCGGGGTGAAGCCCGGCGTGCCGCGCTGCACCAGCCCGGCGGCCTCGACCCAGTTGTCGTTGTAGATCGCGGTCATGATCTCGCGGACGTCGATGCCGTGGCGGATGGCCTGCCGCACCCGGACGTCGGCGACGATGTCGTTGGCGGTCGGGTTGATCGCCAGCTCCCTGATGGCGCCGAACGGGCGCGAGCCGTAGTAGTGGAAACCGCGCCCCTGCAGCTGCTTCTCGTCGGTGATCTGGATGTCGCGGGCCAGGTGCGCCTGGCTGGACAGCAGCAGCCCGGTGCGCGAGGAGCCCTCGCTGGAGACGATGTAGTGCACCGAGTCCAGGTAGGCCTCGCCCGTGTGCTTCGCGGTGGCGGGCGGCCAGTTGTACCCCGCCCGCCGCTTGATGGTGATCTCGGTATTGCCCTTCACCGAGTCCAGCGTGAACGGCCCGGTGCCGACGGCGTTGCGGATGTCGGCGGCCTGCTCGTAGGGCAGGTCGAGGGTCTTCTGCGCCACGATGGAGTGCCGCAGGTCGGCCAGCCCGTTGAGGAAGCCGGTGTCGGTCTGCTTCAACCGGATCCGCACCTGGTTCGCCCCCACCGGCTCGGCCCGCTGGTAGCTGGCGAACTGCGGCCGCGACGGGGTGTAGCCGCGGGCGGTGTCGCCCGCGCCGAAGCGGTCCAGGTTCGCCACGACGACCTGCGGGGTGAGCGCGCTGCCGTCGCTGAAGGTGACGCCGTCGCGCAGGGTGAGCAGGAACTCGGTGTAGTCGGCGCTGTGCTCCCAGGCCGATGCCAGCCAGGGCTCCAGCTTGCCGGTCTCCGGGTCCAGGTAGATCAGCAGGTCGAAGAGGTTCACCGAGACCGAGGAGTTCTGCCAGAGCCGCAGGTCCTGCTGCGCGAAGCTGGTGAACTCGCCGCTCTCCAGGAAGATCACGTCCCCGCCGCGCTGCGGCTCGCCGCCGCCGCCCGCGCCCGGCCCGCCCCCCGAACAGGCGGCGGCCGTCACGGACAGGGCGACGACGGCGATCGCCCCGGCGAGCCGCCGGAATCGGGTGGATGCGGTCATGGTCTGGGGCTCCTCTGGGGGTTCTCGAAAAGAAAGGGGGTGCTAGTCCGCGAGCCAGGCGTCGTAGAAGTACGACCGGCCGAGGGTCTCCGGCTGGAAGCCGTGCAGCCCGGGTGCGGTCACGAAGGACTGCTGGGTCTCCTGCAGCGGCACGATCAGCGCGTTGTCCAGCAGGTACTTCTGCACGGCGGCCACCGCGGCGGTGCGCTCCGGGCCGGGTGCGACGGTGTTGATCACGGTGAGCAGGGCGTCGAAGGCCGGGTCGTTCAGCCCGCCGACCCCGCCGCTGCGGTAGCGGTTCCACAGCTGGTTGACGTCGGTGGCGGTGCTGTGGCCCCAGGAGAACGGGTTGTCCGGCTTGACCACCTGGGCGTTGTAGGTGGAGCGGTCCACCTTGACGATCTCGAACTCGATGCCGACCCGCTTCAGCTGGATGGCGATCAGCTCGACGTCCGGGATGGGAATCACCCACTGCGTCTCCGGGTAGACCGTGAAGCTGAGCCGCTTGCCGTCCCTGGTGCGGATTCCGTCCGCGCCCTTGGCATTCCAGCCCGCCTCGTCCAGCAGCCGGTTCGCCGCGGCGGCGTCGAAGCCGTAGTTCGAGCCGATGTCGGTGAAGCCGGGGGTGTTGGACTGCACCACGCCCTGCGCGGCCACCCAGTTGTCGTTGTAGAGCGTGCGGATCAGCTCGGTGCGGTCGATGCCGCGCAGGATCGCCTGCCGCACCCTGGGATCGGCGATCAGCTCGTTGGCCGACGGGTTGATCTCCAGCCCGCGCACGCCGCCGAACGGCCGCGCGCCGAAGTAGTGGAAACCGCGGCTCTGCAGTTGCTTCTCGTCGGTGATCAGCACGTCGCGGGCGGCGTGCGCCTGCCCGCCGAGCAGCAGCCCGGTCCGCGAGGAGCCCTCGTTGGAGATGATGTAGGTGATCGAGTCCAGGTACGCCTCGCCGGTGTGCTTCGCGCTGCCGGGCGGCCAGTTGTAGCCGGCGCGGCGCTCGATCCGGATCTCCCGGCCCGGTTTCCGCGCGGCGAAGACGAACGGGCCGCTGCCGATGGCGTTCTCCAGGTCGGAAGCCTGCTCGTAGGGCAGGTCGAGGGTCTTCTGCGCGACGATCGAGTGCCGCAGGTCGGCCAGGTTCGGCAGGAAGCCGGTGTCCGGCTGCTTCAGGAAGATCCGCAGCGTGTTCGGGCCGGTGGCCTCGGCGCGGTCGTAGCGGGCGAACTGCGGGCGCGACGGGGTGATGCCGCGGGCGGTGTCGCCTGCCCCGAAGTGGTTCAGGTTGGCGATCACCACCTGCGGGGTCAGCGCGGTGCCGTCGCTGAAGGTGACGTCGGTGCGCAGGGTCAGCTCGACCTGGGTGGCGGTGTCGTTCACCGTCCACGCGGTGGCCAGCCAGGGGGCCAGCTTCCCGGTCTCGGGGTCCAGGTAGACCAGGCGGTCGAAGAGGTTCACCGCCACCGAGGAGGTCTGCCAGGTGCGCAGATCCTGCTGGGCGAAGCCGGTGAACTCGCCGTTCTCCAGGAAGACGATGTCGCCGCCCCGGCGGGGCTCGCCCGCCGCGCCGCCGGGGCCGGACCCGGAGCCGCAGGCCGCGAGGGTGCCTGCCAGGAGCAGGCAGGCCACTCCGGCGGCGAGGGCTCGCAGGGTTCTCATTGCTGTTTCTCCTCGGGAGATTTCGGACGGCACAGGGCCGTCGGGGTGACCGACGGCGAAGAGCCGTCGGGGGTATGGGGTCGGCGGCGCGCCGTCGGGGGTATCGGTCGGCGGCGCGCCGGCGAGGAACTCGGGGCGGCGGCACGCCGGCGAGTGGGTCAGGACAGGGGCGCGCCGGCGGGAGCATCGGCGAGCGCGGCACTGCCCGCGGTCTCGACGGGCAGCAGGCCGTCGAACGGGACGATCTCGTCCACGTGGACGGTGACGCGGTAGAGGCGGACCAGCCACTCGGTGCGGCTGCCGCCCGCACCGGGTTCGACCGGCTCCCAGGTGATCCGGTCACGGTGCGTGGGTACGACGACCAGCGCGCCGGAGACCGGCACCACGACGTGGTCGAAGAGCCCGGGGAAGTCGGGAAGCACCAGTTCGGCGTCGACGGCGCCGAGCGGGCGAACAGCGTCGGGGACGTGGTCGTCCTGCCACTCCCAGCCGCGCACCGCGCGCACCCCGGTGAGCACGGCCCCGCGACCGACATCGCCGACCACGGCGTCGGCCGCGCGCCCGGCGGGCAGCCCGCCGAGCACACCGGCCAGCGCCACGTGCGGCGCCAGGATCTCCGCCAGTTCGGTGCCGAGCGAGCGGAGCTCGGCGAGCAGCCGCTCCCCGTCGGCGGCGGATCGGGCGGCGGCGGCGAGGGCCCGCACGGTGACCAGGTGGTCGATCACCTCGCGCAGCGCGGCGGCCCGCGCGCCACCGGGGCCGGTGACCGTGGTGTCCACCGGCAGCGCCGGCTCGTCCAGGATCTCGCGGACCGCGGTGACGGTGTCGGTGTCGAGGATGGCGGGGATGTCCGGAGCGACCATGGGTCTCAGCTCCTCAGATAGGGGTACGCGCGCAGCGCGCGGGCGGGGATGCCGACGGTCGCGCGGTGCGTGACGTCGAAGAAGGCGTTGATGCCGTTGCGCCGCCGCGCCCCGACGGCGCGGTGGTGGTCGGGGCCGTCGGCGCCGTTCATGATGGCGCGGGTGTTGTTGAAGTCGCGCAGCTCTCGTTGCAGGGCGACGAAGTGCGTGCCCGGCTTGCCGTCGTCCAGGGTGGCGAAGTCGCGGCGGTTGATCACCGGCACGTTGTTCACCCGCGCCCTGGCGGCGGCCTGCGCGTGCCCGACGATGCCGTGCTCGCGCACGGTGTGCTCGTAGCGCTGGTAGTCGCTGGGCGCGTCCTCGGAGAACTTCTCCGCCTGGGCCGCGGTCACCGTCGGCGCGTAGAGCAGCGCCGCCTGCCCGTCACGGTCACGGGCGTGCCAGCGCTGCACATCGAGCACGATCCGGCTGACGTGCCCGGTGGTGCCACCGGCCAGCGGCCCCCGCTCCACGGTGATCGACGGCTCGGGCGCGTTGTTTCCCTTGTGGATCGAGTGGAACCCGAAGAACAGCGGCGCCTTCTCCGGAATGTTCAGCTCCGGGAAGGACTCCGTCGGCAGCCCGGCGCCGACGAAGCCGCGCCGCACCTCCTGCACCTTCAGGTGCTCCCCCTGCGCGGTGTCCCCTTCGCCGAAGAGCGCGTCCAGCGCGGCGTCGAGCACGTCCGGGTGGTCGGTGGCGAGGTGCAGGATGACGTCCGGGCTGTCCAGCACCGGGTCCTCCCAGCGCGACATCCGCGCGGGCGCGTTGATCAGCCCGCGGTGCTCGGTGTGCCGGTCGAACCAGAACTGGCTCCAGCCGACCGTGGAGAGCAGCCCGTCCGGGCCGTAGCTGTACCGGCTCTCCAGCCCGGCGAGCGTCGCCTCCAGGTGCCGGGCGCCCTCGGCGCTCGGCGTGCTCGCCAGCTCGGCGAGGACCAGGGCCTGGTGCCGCGGCGGGATCGGGCGGTCCAGCTCGTCCCTGGGGAAGGTGGCCTCCCATTCGTGCTGTCCGGCAGGCAGGCTCATCCCGCCACCGCTTCCCGCACGCGCGCCTCGTGGTCGGGTTCCAGCGCGGCGAAGCGGGCCGCCAGGTCCTCGCCATCGGTGGCGCCGGGCATGCTCAGGTCGTAGACGGCGACGGTGCGCCCGGCCGCGGACTCCGGGTGCTCGATGGCGGTGAGCACGGTGCGGGCGACGCTGTCGGTGCTGACCAGGCCGTCGGCGTTCCGGTCGCCGGTGAGCCGGGTGCGGTAGTCCGGGTCGTTGATGGTGGAGAGCCAGGTCGGGCGGACGATCGTGTAGGGGTTGCGCCCGGCGCGCAGGTGCGCCTCCAGCGCGTGCAGCGCCCAGGTGTTGGGCTTGGCGTTGCGGTGCGTGACGCCGTGCCCGACCAGGAAGTGCGAGACCAGCACGATCGGCAGCTCCGGGCGTTCGGCGCTGAGGGCGTCGAGCAGCCGGTGTCCGAGCAGTCTGCCCGCCACCTCGCCGTCGGCGGGCTGCCACATGCCGGTGGCCGCGGCGACGGTCGGCGCGAGGATCAGCGCGTCGGCGCGGGCCAGCAGCTCACCGAGCGCCGCGGCGGTGACCGGGCCGTCGGCCGGGCGCTCGTAGCCGTGCCCGCGCTCGGTGGCGACCCGTTCGGTCTGGTCGCGCGAGTTCCAGATGCCGTGCACGAGGTGGTCCGGGCCGGTGACTTCGGCCAGGACCGGGGCGATCTCGACGATATGGGACATGATGTGACTCCTCACCAGGTGGGAACGGGAAGCCCGAGGTGCTCCCGCAGGGTGGATCCGGTGTAGTGGCGGCGGAACAGCCCGCGCTCCTGCAGGATCGGGACGACCTCGTCGACGAACGGCTCGAAGCTCTCGTCGATGACGTCGAACATGAGGTTGAAGCCGTCCACCGTGCCGGTGGCGAACCACGCCTCGATGGTGTCGGCGACCGTTTTCGGCCCGCCGGTGACGGTCAGGTGCCCGACCCCGTCGCGCACGATCTCGCGCACCGTCCGGCCGGACTCGCCGAGCGCGGCCAGCGAGCGCAGGAACCCCTCGGAGGTGTGCCGCTTCTGCGCGGCGAAGTGCGCGGCGTCCAGCGGGAGCGGGCCGTCCAGGTCGATCTCGGCGGCCGGGATGCCGAGCCGCTGGGCCAGCATGCCCAGCGTCGCGGCCTCGGACTCCGGGTCGGCGAGTTCGTCGCGGCGCCTGCGCGCCTCCTCGTCGGTGGAGCCGAACCAGAGCACCAGCCCCGGCAGCGCGAGCACCGGTTTACGGCCGGGCGCGCGCACGGTGGCGGCGGTGGCGTCCAGCCGGTCGCGGTACTCGCGCGCGGCCTCCGGGGTCGCGGCCGCGACGAAGGTGGCGTCGGCGTGCCGCGCGGCCAGCTCCAGCCCCTCCGGCGAGGCGCCCGCCTGGAAGACCACCGGCAGCCCCTGCTCCGACGGCGGCACCAGGCCGCCACCGGTCACCTCGAAGAACTCGCCGCGGTGGCTGATCGGGCGGACCCGCTCGGGCACCGCGTAGCGGCCGCTGGCCTTGTCGGCGACGATGGCGTCCGGCGCCCAGGTGCGCCACAGCTCGAGCACCACGTCCAGGAACTCGTCCGCCCTGGCGTAGCGCTGCTCCTTGGGCGGCAGCTCGGCCAGGCCGTAGTTCGGCGAGACCAGCGGGTTGTAGCTGGTGACGACGTTCCAGCCGGCCCGGCCGTGCGAGATCCGGTCCAGCGTGGCGATCGAGCGGGCGAGGTTGAACGGGTGGTGCCAGGAGGAGGAGACGGTGGCGACCACGCCGACCCGCTCGGTCTGCTGCGCGGCCGCGGTGAGCGCCAGGATCGGGTCGAGCGTCGCGCGCTGCGGCTCGCTGGCCCAGGTGGGGGTGAGCGCGGGCACGTCGGCGGTGAACACCGCGTCGAAGAGGCCGCGCTCGGCGGTCTGCGCGATCCGGACGTAGAAGTCGGGGTTGGCGGTGCCGAGCGGGTCGATGCCGGCTCGGCGCCAGGCGTTTCGGTACGAGCCGTGCCCGGGGCAGTTCACGCCCAGGTGCAACGACGGCTGCTCGGTCACCACCGTGCTCCGCTCAGACGCCGGCGGGCAGCAGCGCGGGGCGGTGCGTGCGGCCGCGGCGGCGCGGGGCGGCGTCGCCGTTCAGCCAGGACGGCAGCCAGCCCTCGTCGGCCCGGTTGATGGTGACGCCGGGGGGAACGATCTCGTCGATGGCGTCGAGCACGGCCTCGTCCAGGGTGATCTCCGGGATGCCGAGCAGCCCCTCCAGGTGCTCGTAGGTGCGCGGGCCGATGAGCACGCTGTCCACCTCCGGGTGCTCGAGCACCCAGGCGATGGCGAGCTGCGGCAGCGTCAGCCCGGCCTCGGCGGCTACCGCGCCGAGCCGGATGGCGAGTTCGCGCTTGGTCCGGTTGATCGGCAGCTCCGGATCGTGCCGGGCCGGAATCCGCGCGGCGCGGATCGAGGGCGGCGCCTCGCTGCCCTCGACGTGCCGCCCGGAGAGCCAGCCGCCTGCCAGCGGGCTCCAGGTGAGCACGCCGAGGCCGTAGCGGCCCGCGATCGGCAGGCTCGCGCGCTCGGCGCCGCGGGCCAGGATGGAGTACGGCAGCTGCTCGGTGGCCGGGCGGCTGCGGCCGTCGCGGGCGGCGGCCCACTGCGCCTCGACCAGCAGGTGCGGCTCGTTGGTCGTGGTGCCGTAGTAGCGGATCTTGCCCTGCTTGACCAGGTCGTCCAGCGCGCCGACGGTCTCGGCGATATCGACCTCGGGGTCCGGCTTGTGCTGCTGGTAGAGGTCGATGTGGTCGACGTTCAGCCGGCGCAGCGAGTTCTCCACCGCGCGCTGGATCCAGCGCCGCGAGCTGCCCCTGGTATTGACGCCGTCGGCCCACTGGCTGTGGAACTTGGTCGCCAGGATGACGTCGTCGCGGCGGCCCTGCACGGCGCGGCCGACGATCTCCTCGCTCTCGCCCTGCGAGTACGAGTCGGCGGTGTCGATGATGTTGATGCCCGCGTCGAGTGCGCGGTGGATGATCCGCACCGCCTCGTCGCTGTCGTCGCTGACGCGGGAACCGAAGTTCATCGCGCCGAGGGTCAGCGGGCTGATCTTCACCCCGGTACGGCCGAGCGTGCGGTGACTCACAAGCGTTATCCGATCCACGAGACAATTCCGTCGAGGCCAAGTGTGTGACCGGCCCGGTATCGCGAACAACACACATCCTCTTCGCGATTCGAATAGCGAAAGTGCGGAGTGGGTGCGGTTAACACTCGCGGTGACGCGAATTCTCGGCACGCCGCGGGCACTGTGCCACAGTGGCCCGATCATGACCGACTCGCTCTTCTCCGCCACGCCGACCCGCCGTGGCTTCCTCGCTCTGGCAGGCGCTTTCGGCGGCCTGCTGCTGGTCGGCTGCGCGGCCGACGGTAATTCCGCGGCCGGCGCGGCCGGCGGGGGCACCCCCGTACGCGGCGGCTCCCTGAAATTCGCCTGGCTCGGCGCACCGGAAACGATCGACCCGCAGGTCAACAGCAGTTTCGCCGGTGCCAACTTCGCCAACAACATCGTCGACCGGCTGCTGTTCCAGGATCGCGACAGCGGGCAGCTGAGCCCGTGGCTGGCGACGAAGTGGGAACACAACGACGCCATCACCGAGTTCACCTTCACCCTGCGCGACGACGTGACCTTCAGCGACGGCACGAAATTCGACGCCACCTCGGTGAAGAACAATCTCGACCAGTTCTACCGCGGCGACGAAGCGCTCGGCATCAAGCCCAACGGCAAGAGCTACCTCGGGCCGTACAAGGAAACCGTCGTGGTGAGCCCGACCGTGGTGCGGGTGAATTTCACCGCACCGAACGCGAGTTTCCTGCAACTGACCGCGCACAGCGGCACCGGCAATATCCCGTTCCTCGCGGAGAAGACGCTGAAATCCTCGGCGCAGGAACGGCTGAATCCGGCCAATGTGATCGGCACCGGGCCGTTCGTGGTCACCGAGTACGCGCCGAAGGAGCGCACCGTCGTGGTGCGCCGCGAGGATTACGCCTGGGGTCCGGCGGCCTTCGGGCACCGGGGCTCGGCGCTGCTGGAGCGCATCGAGTTCATCACCATCCCGGAGGCGAGCGTCCGGGTCGGCGCGCTGCAGGCCGGCGACGTCCCCGCCGCCTTCGACATCCTGCCCACCGACGAGAAGGTGCTCAGCGCACTGGGTTTCGAGCTCACCTCGCGCACCGTGCCCGGCTTCACCCTGGGCTGGCAGTTCAATCTCGGCCTCGCCCCGACCGACGACATCGCGGTGCGCCGCGCCATCGTCGCGGCCACCGACCGGGCCGGTTACAAGAAGGCGCTGCTCTCGCAGTCCGAGGGCGAGGCGCACTCGGTGCTCACCGACAAGGTGCCCGGCTTCGTCGACTACAGCGCGGGCGCGCTGAAATTCGACCTGGACAAGGCGAGGAAACTGCTCGACGACGCGGGCTGGAAACCGGGCCCGGACGGCATCCGCGAGCGCGACGGCGTGAGATTGAAGCTCAAGGGCACCGGCAACAATCTGGTGCCGGATGCCAGGATCACCTACGAGGCCACCCAGGCCGCGCTGAAATCCATCGGCATCGAGGTCGAGATCATCTTCGACTCGAGCAATATCCCGGCCAAGGAGCTGGCCGCGCAATACCACCTGGCGAATATCAACCGCGCCCGCAACGACGTCGCGGTGCTCAACACGCAGCTCAACCCGGACCGCGGCAACGGCGCGCAGATCCCGGCAGGCCACCCGGACCGGGCCCGCATCGTCAAGACCTTCAGCGACCTGGACACCGCGCTCGGCGCCGCCCAGGCGCCGTTCGCGAAGGCGGTGCAGGACCTGATCCACGAGGAGCTGGTGCTGGTGAACCCGCACTTCCAGACCTCGCAGGTGGCCGCGGTCAAGGGCGTGCACAACATCCACCTCGACGGCTCCGGCCGGCTGCTGTTCCTCGGCACCTGGGTGGACGGCTGATGCGGCCCGCTTCGACCGGGGCGGACCGGGGAGCCTGAGGTGGCGCGCTACGCGGTGCTGAAACTCGGCCGGGCCCTCGTGGTGGTGTGGGGGGCGTTCACCGCCTCCTTCGTGCTGCTGTACCTGATGCCCGCCAGCCCGGTCGAGTTGCTCTTCGCCCCGGACGAGCGCGCGGGCATCGATCCGGAGGCGTTCGCCGCGATGGAGCGCGCCTACGGCTTCGACCGGCCGGTCCTCACCCAGTACCTGGACCGGCTCGGCGCCGCGCTGCGCGGCGACTTCGGCTCCTCGGTGACGACGGGGCAGCCGGTGCTCGACGCCATCGGCGACGTGCTGCCGAAGACCGTGGTGCTCGCCGCGGCGGCACTGGTGCTGGCCACGCTGTTCGCGCTGGCCATCGCCTGGGTGGCGACCTACCTGCGCTCGGCCTGGCTACGCGATGTGATCGCGAGCGTGCCGCCGCTGCTGGTCTCGTTCCCGAGCTTCCTGCTCGGGCTGATCATCATCAAGATCTTCTCGTTCCAGCTGGGCTGGTTCCCGCCGATCAGCAGCCAGGGGCTGCGCGGGCTGGTGCTGCCCGCGGTGGCCCTCGCGATCCCGGTGGCCGGGCCGATCGCGCAGCTGCTGCTGCGCAACTTCCGCACCGAGTACGCCGCGCCCTACGTGCTCACCGCGTACAGCAAGGGGCTGCGCAAGGGCACCGTGCTCACCACCGACGTGCTCCGCAATGCGAGCCTGCCCGCGCTCACCCAGGGCGGCATCATCGTCGGCGAGCTGCTGGCCGGTGCGGTGATCACCGAGACCATCTTCTCCAGGGCGGGGATCGGGCGGCTCACCGAGGAGGCGGTGCGCGCGCAGAACGTGCCCGTCGTGCAGGGCATCGTCATGCTGGTGGCGCTCTGCTTCGTCACGGTGAACTTCCTGGTCGACGTCTCCTACCCGCTGCTCGATCCGCGGCTGCGCGCGCTGCCGGAGAACGGATGACATCGTGACGTTGCACCTGGACAAGCCCGTCGCACCCGAGGCGGAGGCGGCGAAACCGCTGCCGCGCCGCCGGTTCCGCCCGCAATTCGGGTTGATTCTCGCGGTGCTGGTGGTGGCGACCGCGGTGGCGTTCTGCGTCGTGCCGGGGCTCTTCACCCACCTGGACCCCAACGTGCCGGACACCGGCTCGATCCTGGTCGGCCCGAGCACCGAGCACCCCTTCGGCACCGACCGGCTCGGCCGCGACATCTACACCCGCACCGTCTACGGCGCGGTCATCACGCTCACCGCGACGCTGCTCGCGGTCTCCATCGCCTTCTTCGCGGGCACGGCGCTCGGGCTGCTGGCCGGTTTCGTGCGCGGGCCGCTGGACCTGGTGATCATGCGCGTGGTCGACGTGCTGCTCTCGGTGCCCGGGCTGCTGCTCACCATGGTCGTTGTCGCCGCGCTCGGCTACGGGACCACCAATATCGCCATCGCGGTCGGTGTCTCGGCGGTGGCGAACTTCGCCAGGGTGATGCGCGCCGAGGTACTGAAGGTGAGCAGCTCGGACTACGTGGAGGCCGCCGCCGGGATCGGCACGCCGCGGCTCGCCATTCTGGTGCGGCACGTGCTGCCGAACTCGCTGGGGTCGGTGGTGGCGCTGGTGCCGCTGCAGTTCGGCGCCGCCATCCTCGCCATCGCCGCGCTCGGCTTCCTCGGGTTCGGGGCGCCGCCGCCGCAGCCGGAGTGGGGGGTGCTGGTCGCCGAGGGCCGCGATCTGCTCGCCGTCGCGCCGTGGATCTCGCTGTTCCCCGGTGCGGTGATCCTGGCGGCGGTGCTGGCGAGCAATCGGATCAGCCGGGCGCTGCAGGCCGAGGAGGGAATTCGATGACGCTGCTCGCCTTCGACGATGTCGACGTCTGGTACCGGCGCCGCGGTGCCGAGCCACAGCACGCGGTCGCCGGGGTTTCGCTCGCGGTCGGGAAGGGGGAGCTGGTCACCATCGTCGGTGAGTCCGGCTCCGGGAAGTCGACGCTCGTGCGTGCCGCGATCGGGTTGCTGCCCGCCACCAGCCGGGTGAGCGGGGCTGTCCGGCTCGACGGGGTCGAGGTCTCGGGGTGGTCGCACAATCGTTTCGCCCGCTACCGGGGGCGCTTCGTCGGCTATATCCCGCAGGATCCCGCGGTCTCGCTGAACCCGGTCAAGCAGGTCGGGCGGCATCTGGAGGAGGCACTGCGGAACCGCGCGGGGCGGGGGTTCCGGTTCCGCGGGCAGTTCCGGGCGGCCGCGCTGCGGTTCCTCGGGTTGGCCGGGCTGCCGGATCCGGTGGGGATCTACCGCAAGTACCCGCACGAGCTGTCCGGCGGGATGAAGCAGCGGGTGCTGATCGCCATCGCGCTCTCCGGCGAGCCGGAGCTGCTGATCGCGGACGAGCCGACCAGTGCGCTCGACGTCACCGTGCAGAAGCAGATCCTGGACCACCTGGATCTGCTTCGAGCCGAGCTCGGGATCGGCATTCTGCTGGTCACGCACGATCTCGGGGTGGCGCTGGAGCGGGCCGATCGGGTCGTGGTGATGCGGGCGGGGTCGGTGGTGGAGACCGGGACCGCGGATGAGATTCTGCACGGGGCACGCGACGAGTACACCCGCGCGCTGCTCGCCGCCGCGCCAGGGCTGCATCCACGGCGGATCGTCGCGCGGCCGATCGATCCCGGTTCGCTCGCGCACGCACGGGCAGCCGTCGGTGGGCCGGCGGACATCGGGGAGGCCGCCGGCGGCTCGCGCGGGCAGGTCGGTGGCGCGGATGTCGACGGCGCCGAGTTCGCGATCGGGGTGCGTGAGCTGCGCAAGACCTTCCGTACCCGGCGCGGCGGGGTCGAGCACCGGGTGGCGGCGGTCGACGGCGTCTCCTTCACTGTCGCCCCCGGCAGCACGCACGCGCTGGTCGGCGAGTCCGGCGCGGGCAAGTCCACCGTGGCCCGGATCGTGGCGGGGCTGACCGGCGCCGACAGCGGCGAGGTCCGGCTCTTCGGCAGTACCGAGCGCGACCGGGCGGCGCTGCAGTTCGTCTACCAGAACCCGTACTCCTCGCTGAACCCGCGCTTCTCGGTGGCCGACCTGATCACCGAACCGATCCGGGTGCATCGCAGGCAGATCGGCCGCCGCGAACGCCACGCCATCGCCGCCGAACTCCTCGACGGCGTCCGCCTCCCCCGCGACTACGCCGCCCGCCGCGCGGGCGAACTCTCCGGCGGCCAGGCCCAGCGCGTCGCCATCGCGCGCGCCCTCGCCCTGAACCCGCGGGTCGTCGTGCTCGACGAGGCGGTCTCCGCACTCGACGTCTCGGTGCAGGCCGAGATCCTGCAGCTCCTCACCGACCTGCAGGCCGCCTACGCGCTCACCTACCTGTTCATCACCCACGACCTCGGCGTGGTGAAGCTCTTCGCCGACACCGTCACCGTCCTGCGCGCCGGCCGGGTCGTGGAGACCGCCGACACCGCGACGGTGCTCGACGCCCCGCGCTCCGACTACACCCGGCGCCTCGTCGATTCGGTGCCGGGCATCGATCTGTTCCCGGCCTGATCCGAGAAGGGGGTACCACCATGACCACCGCCCGCACCGTCCCGCCCGCCCTCGATTCCACCGAACTGCGCGACGTCCTCGCCGAGATCGCCGAGGACGCGCGCCGCCGCCGCACCGAGGGCGGCGGCCGTCCCGAACGCGCCCTCGCCCTGGCGCGCGAGCACCTGCTCGGCGCCGTCCGCATCCCGCGCGAGGCGGGTGGTGCGGGCTATTCGCTGCGCGACTTCTTCACCCTGGTGATCCGGCTCGCGGAGGCCGATCCCGATGTGCCGCACATCCTGCGCGGGCACTGGGGCAGCACCGAGGAGGCGTGGCGTTCGCGCGACACCGAGAACGGTAGGAAGTGGCTGGGCTGGATTCTGCAGGGCAAGATCTTCGGCGGGGCACAGTCCGAGCTCGCCGGGCAGCCCGGGGTGTACACGTACCACACCACGCTGACCGCCGACGGTGCCGACTTCCGGCTGAACGGGCAGAAGTTCTACAGCACCGGCAGTTCGTACGCCGACATCCTGCGCATCTCCGCCAACGACGAGTCCGGGGGTCAGGTGACCGCGACCGTTCCCGCCGACCGGCCGGGGATCATCCACGTCGAGGACTGGGACGGGATCGGACAGCGCGAAACCGGCAGCGGTACAACCGTTCTCGACAATGTACTGGTGCACCCGGATGAGGTCGGCGAGTTCAAGCTGCGCACCGGCCCCGGGCGTCCCCGCGTGCCGCAGGCGCACCTGCTCATGCACGCCGTCGGCGCGGGCGTCCTGCGCGCGCTGACCGCGGAGACCGCCGCACTGCTGCGCGCCCGCACCCGCTCGTACTCCTGGGGCAACACCGACCTGGCCCGCAACGACCCGCAGTTGCTCGCCGTCGTCGGCTCGCTGTCCAGCACCACCTACATGGTCGAGGCCGCCGTGCTGGCCGCCGCCGATGCCATGGACGCCGCGTACAACCACGTCTGGGAGCACGGCACCTCCGACCCCGCGCTGGATCACGCGGCCTCGTTCCAGACCTCGCAGGTGAAGGTGGCCGTCGAGGAGGTCGCGCTGCGCGCGGCCGGCGACGCGTACAACGCCGGTGGGGCCTCGTGGACGCGGGAGTCGGTGCATCTCGACCGGCACTGGCGGAACCTGCGGACGCTGTTCTCGCACAATCCGACCGTGTACAAGGCGCGGGTGGTCGGGGATGTGGTCGTCAACGAGGCGGAGCTGCCCAACGTCGGGTTCTTCTGAGCCGTCGGTTCACCGGACCATCTCGCTCAGCGCGGCCCGGGCCAGCTCGCGCAGCCAGAGGTGCGCGGGATCGGTGTCGTAGCGCTGATGCCAGGACAGGTACACCGGCGCCTTCGGCATCGCGAACGGCAGGGACAGCAGCACCAGGTCCGCGGCTGCCCCCGCCGTCGACGCGGGTGCGGTGACGACGAGGTCGGAGCCGCGCACGAATTCGAGCGCCGCCGCCTCGGTGGGGACCGTCGCCACCACCCGCCTGGCGAGGCCGAGCCGCGTCAGCGCGTCGTCGAGCACGTTGCTCAGTCGGCCGCGCCGGGAGACCGTGATGTGCTCGGCCGCAGCGTAATCCGCGGCGGTGAGCGGGTCGGCACGGGTGAGCGGATGCTCCTGCCGCACGACGATCACGTGCGCCGTCTCGGCCACCCGCTCGGACCGTAGCTCCGGCGACGTCGGGCGATCCGCGGCGGCGGCGAGGTCGACTTCGCCCCGGCGCAGCTCCGGGGTGTCGACGCTCGACTCCGCGATGAACCGCAGCCGTACCCCCGGCGCCTGCTCGCGCACGGTGGCCAGCAGTGTGGGGCCGCTCCGTGCGACCAGGGCGTCGTGCCAGCGCAGCGTGAAGGCGCGGTCGAGCGTCGCGAGGTCGAGTTCGCGGCTCGGCGCGAGCACGCCCTGGACCTGTTGCAGCAGGTCGTGCACCTGTTCGCGGACCGCGACGGCGTAGGGCGTCGGGGTCATGGTGCGGCCGGTGCGGACCAGGATCTGATCGCCGGTCGTGCGCCGGATGCGCCCGAGGCTGCGGCTCATGGCGGGTGCGGTGACGTAGAGCCGCTCGGCTGCCCCGGCCACGCTGCCCTCCTCCAACAGGGCGTCGAGGGCGGCGAGCAGGTTCAGATCCAATTGCATGGGAGTCATCCTAGGCGTGCTTCACATGCACTTGATGTTAGCTGTTGCCGCTCCTACCGTTCGAGGCGAACCACTCTTTCCGATAGGAGCACCACGATGACCGATACCGATCTGCTCGACCGGACCGCCGAGGCCGTCCGCGCAGCGAGCGCTCCGCTGCGTGACCGCTTCGGTGAGGTGGTCGAGTACCGGAGCCGCGACGAGCTGATGCGCGCGCTCGCCGCCAACGACAGCGCGGTGCTCGGCGTCCTGCGCCCTCGCCTCGAGGCGCTGCGTCCCGGCGCCCGCTGGGTCGAGGAGGGGTTCGCACCTTTCGCGATCTCCATCGCCCGCTGACACGGTCGCCTCGATCGGGCCGGCCCGCACGGGGGTCGCTCGACGGCGGCACCTGCCGCGGTCGGACCCCTGCTGCGCGGACCCGATCGACCGGGTCACGGGGATGTAGGTGGGCGGCCCTACGACCTCTTCAGCTCGCGAGCCGCTCGAATCGCGCGGTCCGCACCTTGGGTGAGAGCCCCCGCACCTGGAGGAACAGGGCCGCCCGGGCCCGGACCTGCGCGATGCTGTCGATCACCAGGCTCTGCCCGCCACCGGCGACGAGCGCTGCGGTGGTCGCGCGCACCGCGAGCTGATCGAGCTGAGCCCGCCAGTACGGCTCCGGCAGCGGCGTCACCGCCGCCTTCTCGACCGCCGACGCCAGGGCCAGCAGGGACGGCTCGTCCGGATGCGCGACCAGCGCGTCCCGCAGCGCCGCCCGCGCCAACCCGACCGGCCCGGCGGCCGGGTACTTCGCCGCCTCCGGCTTCTTGTGCCGCTCGTTCGGGTGCACGGTGCCGTCGGTGGCGTCCCAGGCGTCGATATCGACGACCTCGGTGATGAATTCGTCCGGCAGGAAGTAGCCGTGCAGGCGCAGCGAGACCGTCCGGGATCCCTGCACCGCCGCCAGCCGCAGCGGCTCGGGGGTGATCCCCGGCTGGGTCAGGTCGCCGACGCCGAACACGTAGGTGTGGTTCGCCTCGTCCACCGCCCCGAGCCAGGCGGTGTCCACCAGCCCCCAGCCGGAGAGCCAGCGCACGATCCCGTCGATCCGATACCCGCCCGCCACCTTGGTCGCCGTCGTACTCGACTTGCTCGGCCAGTGCCGGATCTGCGCGAACCCCGCGCCGCCGATCCGCTCCCCCCTCGCCAGCGCGGGCAGCAGCGCCAGCGCCGCCGGGGTCTTCGAGGTGAGGATCTGCCCGATCGGGCCGGCGTGCTGGCTCAACCCCAGCGCCGTCGACGGGTCGGTGCCGAACAGCAGGTCGTCCGCCGCGTTCTTCACCGCGGCGGGCAGCCCGGTACCGCCGTGCTCGACCGGCACCGGCCACGAGAAGTACCCGACCTCCCGCAGTGCCTCCAGGTGCGAGTGCGGGATCGCGCTTCCGTCCACCTCGACCGCGCGCGGCGCGATCACCGTCGCGACCACTTCCGCGAAATCTTTGTACGCGGGGTGCTCGGTCGGTGCTGTCAGCTGTTCGACGCTCATCGTTGCTTTCCTCTCATTCCGGCTGCACGCCGGTGACCACCGGCCGCGCCGGATCCGATGTCCAGGCCGAGAACGAGCCCGGGTACAGGGCGGCGGTGATCCCGAGCCGGGCCAGTGCCAGCACGTCCAGCGTCGCCGCCGTGCCGCCGCCGCAGTAGGCGCCGACCGGGGTGTCGGCGTTCACCTGCGCGTACAGCTCGCGCAGCGTCTCCGAGCTCGCCAGCCGACCGTCCGGGTCGAGGTTCCTGGAGGCCGCCACACTGATCGCCCCCGGAATGTGGCCGCCCTGCGGTTCCCCCGCGTAGGCGTCGGCGCCCCTCGCGTCGAACAGCACACCCGATCGGGCCAGCTCGCCCGCCTGCTCGGTGTCCAGTACCGGCAGCGACCCGGTCGTGACGGTGAAGGTGCCGGACCGCTCCACCGGCGCCGCCGAGCTCAGCTCGCCGCCCGCGGCCTCCCAGGCTTCGAGCCCGCCGTCCAGGTATCGCACATCGGGCACGCCCGCCCAGCGCAGCGTCCACCAGACCCGCGAGGCCAACGCCGGATTCTCGGTGCTGTAGACCACGACCAGCGAGTCCGTGTCGATCCCCCACCGCTGGACCGCGTCCTGCACCTGCTCGTCCGTCGGCAGCGGATGGTTCCCCGAGTGCTTCGTCTTCTCGCCCACCAGATCGCGGGTCAGCGACACCGGAACGGCGCCGGGCAACCGCCGCTCGTCGGCCTCGCCCTCCCGCCGGACCGCGAGGATCACCACCGGCCGTTCGGCCTCGAGCTCCGCGCGCACCTGCTCGGCGCTGATCACGACATCACCGGTACCGACAGCCATAGGATTCCCCTTCCGGGCGACCACGCGGGCCACTGCCTCGCGTGGAAGCCACGGTAGGCTTTCGCGCTCCGCTGATCACGGGTTATGGTCGGCGCGAATCGAACCCGGAGGAGTTGAATGCGGGGAGTTCGGATCGACTGTGTAGTAATTGCCGCCCGAGATCCCGCCCGTCTCGCCGAGTTCTGGAGTGCGCTCCTCGGCTATGTGCGGCAGGAGAATTTCACCGACTCCATCCGCCTCGGTCCACCCGAGGGTGCTGGTGTCGTTCTGCTGGTGGCCCCCGCCGACCCCGCACTCACCGTCTCGAACCGCCTGCACTTCGACCTCCGGCCGGAGAATCACGCCGAGACCGTCGATCGCGCGCTCGTGCTCGGCGCCACCCGGGTGGCATGGGGTCGGGAGATCACCGGGTGGGCCGTGCTCGCCGATCCGGAGGGCAACGAATTCTGTGTGCTGCAGTCGCGCTCCGACTACGAGCGGTTCGCGGCGGCTCGGGCGGAGGGATAGCGTTCGAAATCTCTGCACCCGGTGCAAACGTCCACCCAGGGATGGCCGGGGTGCACCCGGGACAGCCAATCGGACAGCCGCGTTCGTCGTGCTTCGTTCAGTGCGGGAAGAGCGCGGAGAAAGTCCGCCTCGTCTTTCGCTCGCCGGGATTTCGCCTTGAACAGGAGCACGACCTCGGGGATCACGTAGGGAATGCCGTCGACGGTACGCAGTATCAGCTCGTCGTACGGCAGGGTGATCGAACCGTCGCGGCGGCACACCCAGCGATCACCGTCGTGCGGCTCGCGGAACACGTCGAGGTGATAGCGCCCGGTCGCCGGGTCGCGCAGCCAGGTCTGATGGTGGTTGTCCGCCGCATCGGGGAAGGCCCGAACCTGCCCGTCGCCGACGACGTCCCACTCGTACCCGGGAAGCGCACCGACGATCTCGCCGAATCGCTCGCGGGGAACGCCGATTTCGAGATCCGAGTGCTCCCGCCCGAGGCCGCCGACGAACAGGTCAAGCGCCCACCCGGCCGCGACGTACCAGCACGGCGGTGTGCCCGACAGCCGTGCGGCGACCTCGGCGGGCGTCCAGGCCCGCCAGAGCCGGTCGCATTCCTCCGCGGACAGCGGGCGTCCGGCCATGCGCAGTCTCCCTACAACGAATCTCACGAGATGAGCTCGGATACAACGTATTCCCTCCGAGGCCGAGTGCCGCGGAAGAACCGCGACTTGCAGCGGAATTGCTGACGGAGGAGCACCAGCACACTCCCGGACATCGCCGGACAGATCACTTTCCGCACAAAAGGGCGATATGTCCAGTAAGGACGACACTCCGCCCGTTCCACTGGCACCCGGACGGGCGCAATGAGAGCATTCCGATAACCGCGCGCCCGCCGATAGCCAGGAGCAACCATGACCGTCGCCGAACCTCCGCGTCCGCAACGCGGCACCACCGCCGCCGAGCGCGGACCGGACGTCAGCACCGCCCAGCAGGCGGTGGTGGACGAGCGCAGCTGGGCCCGCATGGCCGCGGCGGCGGCGAACCCGAAGTTCCTGCTCTCCCAGGCCGAGGGGTATCCGGTCGGGATCAAGCAGTTCCTGCAGTTCTGCCTGATCCTGGTCTACCCGGCGTGGCTGTTCGTGCTCGTGCTGTTCTGGCCGCTGTGGGCGGTCGGGAAGGTCGTCGAGGGCATCCTCTATGTGCTGTTCTGGCCGGTGCGGGCGATGCACAAGCGGAACAATCCGGAGGAGTACGCCGCGTTCCAGGCCGAGCTGGCGGCGCGCAAGGCGGCCGGTGGGCAGCGATGATGGGGCTGTTCAGCCGCCGGAAGGGCGCGAGCATCGCCCTTGCCCCGGACGGGCCGTACCGTGCCACGGACACGATCACCGCGACGGTCACCGTGGACGCGGCGCTGGACAGGGTGTCGGCGGCCTCGGTGCACCTCGGCTATCGCAACGGCTTCCGGTACCGGTGGGCCGGGCGAACGGATGCCGCGCTCAACCACGACAACAACTCGCTGCTCCTGATGGGGCAGGTCGGCACCGACTACGGCTCGGAGAAGGACACCGAGGAGTGGGTGCCCGTCCTGGCCGAGCAATTGCCGGTGGTCGACGGCACCCTGGCCGCCGGGCAGCATCGGGTGCGGCTCCGGCTGCCGTCGTGGTCGCCGGGCTCGTCGAAGGACGTGGTCCGCTGGGAGATCCGGCTCGCGGTCGAGCGCTCGGGCCGGGATCTGGCGACCGCGGTGCCGCTGACAGTGCTGATCGGCCCTCCCGACCCGCTGCCCGCCTCGGCCGACCTGCCGCTGATCCAGAAGACCCGGGCACTGGCGAGCACCCTCGACTTCGAGATCGTCACCGAGCGGGGCGCGTACCGGCGCGGTGACGAGGTGCGCGGGGTGGTCGCGGTGACCGCGCCGGAGACGCCGGACCGCACCGCGACGATCGCGGGCTGGTTCCAGCGCATCCAGGAGTCGCATCCAGTGGAGAAGACCCCGGGTAGTGCTACCGATTCCTACGTGCGGCCGATGGTCACCTTCGCCAAGGACGTGCGATTCATCGGGGGGCAGCGCCAGGAGTTCCCTTTCGCCATGACCCTGCCGAAGGATATCGACCCGACCACCGAGGCAGTGCATTCATCGATCAACTGGTTCGTGCAGATCAAAGTCGAATTCTCGGGAGCAACCGGGGCCATCGAGCGGGCCGAGCGCGGAATCGTCGTCTACACGGGGTAGCCACGCACGAGTAGCCCGTGCTGCTCGGCGAAAGCGCGGCAGTCGGCGGCGTCGGCCAGCAATGCCGGGTGCCCGGGTGAGACGAGCGCGGCGAAGGCGGCGATCGGGCGGGCACCGGCATCGGCTGCCAACTCGACGACGAGATCGGCGAGCGCGCCGGTGCCGTGGGCGCGGACCGGGGCGACGTGGCCGGGGCGGGTGAAATCGGCGGGGCCGGTCGCCGGGTCGGCCATGGCACGGATGGTGCGGGCGCGGTCCGCGGCGGAGATGCCGGTGGTGATGCCGTCGACGGCGTCCAGGGTGACGGTGTGATCGCGGGCGGTGCCCGCCGCGCCGGGCAGGCTCCACATCGACGGCAGGTGCAGGCGGGCGCAGTCGGCGTCGCCGAGCGCGACCTCCACGAAACCCGACGTGTGGCGGATCAGGAAGGCAAGGGCAGCGGTGGTG
Source organism: Nocardia sp. NPDC057227 (assembly GCF_042669725.1). Classification (NCBI taxonomy): domain Bacteria; kingdom Bacillati; phylum Actinomycetota; class Actinomycetes; order Mycobacteriales; family Nocardiaceae; genus Nocardia; species Nocardia sp. NPDC057227. The sequence goes on from NZ_JBHUXA010000010.1 coordinate 170,443, forward strand.
GCGTGCTCGGCGGCGAGCACCAGGTGCCCCGCGCCGGTGTGCGGGTCGAGCAGCACGACGGTGTGGCCGGCGGCGAGCTCGGCGCTGGGGCGAACGGCGGTGATCGCGGTCATGTCAGGGGTCCTGTTCAGGCGGGTCGATGGAAGATCGCGGGACGTTTGGCGGCGAAGGCGGTGATCGCCTCCCGGAAGTCGGGGCCGCCTGCGAGGGCGAGCTGGCCTTCCCGTTCGCGGGCGAACGCGGCCTCCAGGTGCGGGAGGGTGGCGGCGTGCACGGCCCGTTTGGTGCGCGCGAAGGCGTCGAGCGAGCTGTCGCGCAGGGTGGCGACGACGGCGGCGAACTCGGCGTCGAAGGTGTCGACGGCGAAGGCGGCGGCGACGAGGCCGTGGCGTTCGGCCTCGTGCGCGCCGATCTTGGCGCCGAGCGCGAACAGGCGCATGGCGACGGAGCGGCCCGCCGCCGCGGCGACCAGGGCGGTGGCGCCGCCGTCCGGCATGAGGCCGACGGCGGTGAAGGGGGTGCGCAGGTAGCTGTCGGCGCGGGCGACGGCGATATCGGCGGCCAGGGCGATGGAGACGCCGACGCCGATGGCCGGGCCGCGCAGTTCGGCGACCACCGGGCGCGGGGCCGCGCGGATGGCGGTGACGAGGCCGGTGGCGGCGTCGAGGGTGCGGGCGGTGGCGTCGGTGTCGAAGGGGTCGTCGGCGCCGAGGTCGCCGCCGGAGCAGAAGGTTCGGCCTTCGCCGGCGAGGACGATGACGCGCACCGCCGGGTCCGCGGCCGCGGATTCGACGGCTTCGCGGAGCAGGGTGAGGGTTTTCGCGTCGACGGCGTTGCGGCGGTCGGGGCGGTCGAGTGCGATGCGGCGGACGGAGTTCTCGTCGGTCACCCGGATGGTCACGGCAGGGCTCCGTTCACGAAGTCGGTCATCTCGGCCAGGGCTCGGCGGGCCTGGGGCAGGTCGGCGAAGAGGGTCCAGGCGTGGCAGGCATCGGGGTGGATCGAGAGCGCGCCCCGGTTGCCCGCGGCGCGGGCGGTGGCGTGCATGCGGACGGCGTCGTCGCGCAGGGCCTCGCGGTCGCTTGCCAGGAAGAGGATCGGGGGCAGGTCGTGGAAGGCCGCGAAGAGCGGGGAGACGCGGGGGTCGCTCGGGTCGTGGCCCCGGAGGTAGCTCGCGGCGAGGCCGCGCAGGGCTCGGGCGCTGATGACCGGGTCGGTGCCCGCGTTGGTGGTGAAGCTGTCGCCGGAGGCGGTGAAGTCGGCCAGGGGGGAGACGGCGATGACGGCGCTCGGGGTGGCGGCGCCGCGGTCGCGGGCGGCGCTGGTGGCGGCGAGGACAAGCCCGCCGCCCGCCGAGTCTCCGCCCGCGATCAGGGTGTCGTCGGCGCTCAGGGCGGTGAGGACGGCGGTGGCGTCGTCGAAGGCGGCCGGGAAGGGGTGTTCCGGGGCCAGTCGATAGTCCGGGAGGAGTACCTGGGCGTCGAGCGCGGCCGAGAGGGTCGCTGCGGCGGCGCGGTAGCCGTGCGGGCTGCCCATGACGTAGCCGCCGCCGTGGAACCAGACCAGGGTCCGGGTGCCGGTGCCGACTCGGAGGCACGGCACGTCGGCGACGGTGTCGCTCGTGACCGGGACATTCGGTGGCACGGGGGTTTCGGACATCATGGCGTCGAGGTTGCGCCGGAGCCGGTCGAGCGGAAGGCGGCCGTCGCCGAAGACCGAGGACCAGGCGGTCTCGGCTTCCTCGAGGGTCGTCGGCGTCATCGGGGGTCTCCGGTCGGGGCAAAGGCGCCGCGCAGGGCGCCGGTGATCTGTTCGGCGACGTCGTCGGCGGTGAAGGTGGCGACGGCGGCCGCGATGGCGGCGGTGTCCGGGTGGCTTCGTGCGACAACCGCCGCGGCGGCTCCGGCGCGGGCGCGGACGGACTGCTCGGCATCGGGGTGCGCGTGGCTCGGGGCGGGAGCGGTGTGCTCGGTGCCGCTCGGGCTCGTGCCGGGAGGGCAGGCGCCACGGTCCGCTCGATATGCCGCCGCGAGGCGTCCGGCGATCTCCGCGCGACGCTCGCGCAACGCGGCCACGGTCGGCGGGAGATCGGCACCGGGCAGCCCCAGCTCGCGAGCAAGCTCCTCGGTGCGCGCACACACCGCACCGAGCCGGAGACCGTCCCACCCCACTCGCCCGACGAGATTCCCGAGCACCTCCAGCACGGCGCCGAGCTCGAGCCGGGCGGGCCCATCCGGCACCTCGGGCAGCACCCGGTTCGTCAGAGCCTCAACGACGGTGCCGAGCACCTGCGCGGGATCACTGCTGTATCCGGTCATCTCACTTCCCCCATTCACCGTCGCGCAGCATCTGTCCGAGCCAGCCGAGGCTGTAGTACACGCTGTTCGCCATGGCGGCGTAGCGAAGGTCGTCGCGTTCCCCGCGGTTGTAGACGCGCACCGCCTGCAGGCAGCCGATGGCCGTCTTGGTCAGCGACTGCACCGCCCACCAGGTGAGCGTCTCCGCCGATGGCCGCCAGCCCGCCGCCGCCTCGTACTCGTCGAGGAACGGCTCGAGCGCGATGAGCTTGCACAGCAGCGGTGAGCGGCCGCGGCTGGTGCGCTGAGCGAACCAGGCGATATCGGCGGCCGGGTCGGAGAAGTGCGCGGTCTCCCAGTCCAGCACGGCGGCGAGCCCGTCGTCGCGCACCACGAGGTTGCCGATGCGGAAGTCGTTGTGCACCAGCGCCACCCGGCCGGAGACCCGATCGGCTCGGTGCTCGAGCCAGGCCAGGGCCAGATCGAGAATCGGGATCCGGATGTCGGCGACCTCGCGGTAGTGCCCCGCCCACTCCGCGTTCTCCTGCGCGCCGGTGCGGTCGGCGGCGGGGACCGGGCCGAGCCGGTCGAGCCCGAGCGCCGCCGGGTCGGCGGCGTGCAGCAGGGCCATGGCGCGGGCGATCTGCCTGCCGAGCGGTTCCCTGCGCTCGGCGGGCACGAGCCGGGTCACGGTGCCGGGCAGCGGGATCGCACCGGTCACCTTCGCCATGACGAAGAAGCCGCGGGCGAGCTCCGGGTCGTGGGTGATCACCGCGGGCACCGGCAGCCCGAGCGCGGCGGCGGCGCCGAGCAGCGCGACCTCGCGTTCGACGTCGTACTCGGCGACGATGCCGCTGAGCGGCCTGCGCTTGACCGCGTAGTCGGCCTCGCCGCCGTCCCATTTCACACCGACCAGGTAGGTCTCCCACGAGTTGCCCTCGCCGCGCCGGTCCACCTCGGTGAGGTGCAGGGTGCCCGCGGCGCCGAGGGCGGTGTCGAGGGTGGCGGTCAGGTCGTCCAGGAAGGTGTCCATCAGAAGAGCTCCGCGTCGGGGCCGCCGCCGTCGACGGTGAGGCGCTGGCCGGTGAGGTAGCCGGCGTCGCCGGAGACCAGGAAGGCGACGGTGCCCGCGACGTCCTCCGGGGTGCAGACGCGGCCGAAGGGCGAGGTCGCGGCCAGGTCGGCGAGGTCGGTGCCGCGCGCGGCCGAGACCAGGCGCTTGCCCATCTCGGTGGCGACCAGGCCGGGGGCCACGATATTGGCGTGGATGCCGTGCGGGCGTTCCTCGCGGGCGAGGGTGCGGACGCAGGTCTCCATGGCGGCCTTCGCCATCGTGTAGGGGGCGGCGCCGGCCGGGGTGGTCGTGGTCGAGTTGCTGGAGATCATGACGATGTCAGCACGGCCGATCGGGCCGGCCGCGGCTTTGCGCATGCCGGGGAGCAATGCCTGGATCAGCCCGATCGGGCCGAAGGCGTGCACGCGCATGAGCGCGGCGAAGTCGGCCTGCGCGGTGTTCTCGACGGTGGCGCCCTTGCTCGCCGACCCGGCATTGCTGACCAGCAGGTCGACCGGGCCGAGATCACCGGTGATCCCCGTGACCATCTCGGCGACTGCGTCGTCGTCGCCGATGGCGGCCCGGTAGCTCGCCGCGCGGCCACCGGATTGCCGGATCAATGCGACCACCTCGTCCGCGGCGGCGGAATCGCGGCGGTAGTTCACCGCGACCGCGGCGCCCTCGCGGGCCAGCCGCAGCGCGACCGCCCGCCCCACCCCGCGCGATCCGCCGGTGACCAGCACGATCCGCCCGGCCGGCGGCGCTCCCGGCCGAGCGGGAATCGGCGCCGCGCCCGTGCCCGGGTCGGCGGATTCGATCGGCGCATCGCCCTGACCGCGCGCCCCTTCCGGCCCGCTCATCCGCGCACCACCGCGCGCCCGACGAGATCCTTCATCACTTCGTTCGACCCTCCGTAGATGCGCTGGATGCGGGCATCGCGCCAGATCCGCGCGATCGGGTACTCCTCCATGTAGCCGTAGCCGCCGAAGAGTTGCAGGCAGCGGTCGACCACGTCCCACTGCAGTTCGGTGGCGCGGTACTTCGCGCCCGCCGCGTCCTCGGCGCTCAACTCCCCCGCGTTCAGGGCGAGCACACAGCGGTCGACGTAGTGCCGGACCAGCTCGATCTCGGTGTGCAGCTCGGCGATCGTCATGCGAACCGACTGCAACTCCGCGAGCGGGGCGCCGAAGGCGACCCGGGCGCGCACGTGCTCCAGCGCCAGCCCGAGGGCGTGCGCGGCGGAGGCGGCCGCGGAGACCGCGATCGAGAGCCGCTCGCGCGGCAGATTCCCGATGGCCGAGCCGAGCCCGCGCCCGGGCTCGCCGACGATATTGCCGATCGGCACCCGGCAGGAGGTGAAGGTCAGCTCCGCGGTGTCCTGGGCGCGGCGGCCGATCTTGTGCAGCGGCCTGCCCCGCTCGAAGCCGGGCGTTCCCGCCTCGACGGCGACGAACGATATTCCGCGGCCGTCCCGTTCGCCGGTCCGCGTGAGTACCAGGGCGAGGTCGCAGGTCGCCCCGGAGGTGATGAAGGTCTTGGCGCCGTCGAGGACGAGGAAGTCACCGTCGCGGCGGGCGGTGGTGCGAATTCCGGCCAGGTCCGAGCCGGCGCCGGGTTCGGTGAGCGCCAGCGCGGTGACGCAGTCGCCCGCGGTGAAGCGCGGCAGCCAGCGGTCGCGCTGCGCGGGGGTGGTGAGGTCGCGCAGGTAGGGGACGATGATGTCGTTCTGCATGGAGAAGGTGTCGCCTGCCGTGCCGGAGGCGTCGACCTCCTCCGCCATGACCGCGTTGTAGCGGAAGTCGGCGATGCCGAGACCGCCGTACCCGGGGTCGAATTCGAAGCCGAGGAAGCCGTTCTCGGCGGCCGAGCGGATGAACGCGCGGTCGACCGTTCCCGCTTCTTCCCAGGCGTCGGCGTGCGGCACCGCCTCCTTGTCCAGGAAGGCACGGAAGGCGGAGCGGAATGCCTCGTGCTCGGCGGTGTAGAGATCCCTACGCATCGATCGACTCCGGCGGCTCGAAGCGGGAACCGTAGCGCTGCGCCAGTTCTCGGGCCCGCGCGGCGAAGGCCGCCGGTCCACCGGGGTAGCCGGCGACGAACAGGGCGGTGCCGCCGGTCCAGGTCGGATAGCCGATGCCGAGCAGCGAGCCGACATTGGCGTCGGCGGCCGAGCGCAGCACCCCGCTCTCCCGGCAGCGCGCGGTCTCCAGCGCCTCGGCGAAGAGCAGCCGGTCACGCAGTTCACCCAGGTCGGCGGGCTCGGCGGCGACCGGGAAGAGCTCAGCGAGCCCCGGCCACAGCCGCTGCCTGCGCCCGTCGGTGTACTCGTAGAACCCGGCACCGGCGACCCGGCCGCGCCGGTCCAGCGCGGTGAGCGTGGTGAGCACCGCGTCACCGGGATGCTCGGGCAGGAACCCCGCCTCCCGGAACTGGCCGCGAATGGTGAGCGGCAGCGAGAGCGTCACCTCGTCCAGCAGCGCCAGCGTGCCGAGCGGGTACCCGGCCTGCAGCGACGCCTGCTCGACGGAGTGCGGCGAGACGCCCTCGCCGATCATGGCGGCGGCCTCGATCAGCCGCTGCAGGATGACCCGGCTGGTGAAGAAGCCGCGGCCGTCGCCGACCACGATCGGCGTCTTGCCCAGCTGGCGGGCGATGTCGAAGGCGGCGGCCAGGGTGGCGTCGGAGGTCTTGTCGCCGACCACGATCTCGATCAGCTCCATCCGCTCGACCGGGGAGAAGAAGTGCAGGCCGATGAAGTCCTCCGGGCGGGGCACGCCGTCGGCGAGGCCGGTGATCGGCAGGGTGGAGGTGTTGGAGGCGAGCAGGGCGTCCGGGGCGATCACGTCGAGCACCTCGCCGAAGACGCGGTGCTTGAGCCCGGGGTCCTCGAAGACGGCTTCGATCACCAGGTCGGCGCCGGCCAGGTCGGCCACGTCGGCGGTCGGGGTGATGAGCGCAAGCACGGCGTCCGCGCTTTCCCGCGTGCGCCTGCCCGCGGCGACCTCTTTGCCGAGCACCGTGCGCGCGTGGTCCCTGCCGAGCTCGGCTGCCGCCGCGTCGACGTCCTTCAGCGCGACCCGGATTCCGGCGACGGCGCAGGCCAGCGCGATGCCCGCGCCCATCATGCCTGCGCCGAGCACCGCGGCGAACCGGGCTTCGCGCGGGTCGAAGCCCGGGGGACGGCTCGCGCCGGAGCGCACGGTGCGCCGGTCCAGGAAGGTGCCCTGGATGATGTTGGTGGCGATCCGGCCGGTGGCCAGCTCCACGAAATAGCGGGTCTCGACGGCCGAGGCGGTGTCGAAGTCGACCTGGGTGCTCTCCACCGCCGCGCTGAGGATGTTCCGCGCGGCGGGCGCGGGGGCATCACGGTCGGCCGCGCGCAGCCGGGCGGTGTAGCCGGGAAGGTCCGCTTCGCCGGAGACCGCGACCGCGGCGGCGGCCGCCGGGGTGCGATCCCACGGCTGGGTGGCGTCCGGGTTGGCGCGGATCCAGGCCAACGCTGCGGGAAGCAGGGCGTCCGCGGCGGGCACGAGTTCGTCGAGCAGGCCGAGCTCGACGGCGTCCCGAACCGGGAAGGTCCGGCCGGACAACAGGACTCGATGCAGTGCGGTGTCCAGGCCGAGCAGCCGGACGGTCCGCACGACTCCCCCACCACCGGGCAGCAGCCCGAGCGTGACCTCCGGCAGCCCGACCCGCAGCGCGGGATCGTCCACCGCGATCCGGCGGTGCGCGGCCAGCGCGATCTCCAGCCCGCCGCCGAGCGCACTGCCGGCCAGCGCGGCGACCACGGGCACGCCGAGCGTCTCCAGCCTGCGCAGCAGCGCCTTCACCCGGTCGGCGAACGACGTGAGCCGCTCGACGTCCGCCGGGCCGGCGGCGTGCAGGTCGTGCAGGTCGCCGCCGGCGAAGAAGGTGCGCTTGGCGGAGGTGAGCACGATGCCGGTGAGGCCGTCGGGAAGCCGATTCAGCTCGGCCTCCAGCGCGTCCGCCCACGCGGCGGTCACGGTGTTCGCGCTCCGGCGCGGATCGTCGAAAGTGACGACGGCGACGCCGTTCTCCGTGTGCCGGACGGTCAGTGGTGCGTTCACGGTGGAATCCCCTTCGGTCATGGCGTCACACCCGCTCGACGATGGTGGCGATGCCCATGCCGCCGCCGACGCAGAGCGTCACCAGCCCGCGGCGCAGGTCACGGCGCTCCAGCTCGTCGACGACGGTGCCGACGAGCATGGCGCCGGTGGCGCCGAGCGGGTGCCCGAGCGCGATGGCGCCGCCGTTGACGTTGACCTTCTCGTGCGGGAGGTCCAGGTCGCGCAGGAAGCGGAGGGCGACCGCGGAGAATGCCTCGTTGATCTCGAACAGGTCGATGTCGTCCACGGTGAGCCCGGCGGTGGCCAGCGCCTTGCGGGTGGCGGGGGCGGGGCCGGTGAGCATGATGGTCGGGTCCGAGCCGCTCACCGCGCCCGCCACGATCCGGGCGCGCGGGCGCAGCCCGAGATCCGTTCCGACAGCGGCGTTTCCGAGCACCACCAGGGCGGCGCCGTCCACGATGCCGGAGGAGTTGCCGCCGGTGTGCACGTGCTCGATCCGCTCGACCCAGTGGTACTTCTGCAGCGCGACGGCGTCGAAGTCCGCCATCCGGGCGAAGGCCGGTTTCAGCGCGGCCAGCGTCTCGACGGTGGTGCCGCGGCGCGGGTGCTCGTCGCGGGCGAGGAGTTCGATGCCGTTGCGATCCCGCACCGGGACGACGGAGCCGGCGAACCAGCCGTTGTCCCAGGCGGCCGCGGCCCTGCGCTGCGATTCCGCGGCGAAGGCGTCGACGTCGGTGCGGGTGAAGTTCTCCAGGGTGGCGATGAGGTCGGCGCCGATGCCCTGCGGGACGAAGCGGGTGGCCAGCGCGGTCTCCGGGTCGTTGGCCCAGGCCCCGCCGTCGGAGGCCATCGGCACCCGGCTCATGCTCTCCACCCCGCCCGCGAGCACCAGCGACTCCCAGCCGGACGCGATCTTCTGCGCGGCGGTGTTCACCGCCTCCAGCCCGGAGGCGCAGAAGCGGTTGAGCTGCATTCCGGCGACGGTGTCCGGGAGCCCGGCCGCGACCGCGGCGATCCGCGCGATATCGGCGCCCTGGTCGCGCAGCGGGCTCACGCAGCCGAGCACCAGGTCGTCGATGCGGGCCGGGTCGAGGGCGGGGTTGCGGTCGCGCAGCGCGGTGAGCAGCCCGGTCACCAGGGTGATCGGCTTGACCCCGTGCAGCGCGCCGCCCCGGCCGCGGCCGCGCGGGGTGCGGAAGGCGTCGTAGACGAAGACGTCGTGCGGCACGGCGCTCAGCCCCGGATCGGGCGCAGGAACTCGGCGATGCCCCAGCCGCCGAGTCCGCCCGCGAAGTCGACGGTCATCTGGCCCATGCGCAGCGCGCGGTCGCCGGTGCGCTGGGTGACCGGGACGAAGTGCCTGATGCTGCCGTCGAGAACGAGCAGCGGCAGCCCCTCGGCCCGCACCAGCGCGACGTGGCGGCCCGCGTAGGTGGGCTCACCGGCGTAGTCGGTGTGCACGGTGTAGTCGAGGATCGGGTGGAAGCTGCCGTCCGGGGTGATCACGGCCCCACCGGATGCCCGCACGCCGGAGGGCTCGAACTCGCCGTAGGCGGTGATGGCGGTGCCGTCGGCCAGCCAGGCGGCGAGCCACTCGCCGGTGTAGGAGGCCCATTCGCGGGGGCCCCAGGAGTGGTCGCGGAAGGCGGTCGCGTGCTCCAGCGTCCAGGTGCGCCCACCGACCCGGATCGCGCCGCTGACGTGGCCGAACTGCTCGTAGTGGTCGCTGGCGATGGTGGACGAGCCCGGCGTGCAGTCGCCGTCGTCGTCGGTGGTGACGAAGAGCGGGGTGCCCGCGGTGAAGGTCAGCGCGATCTCGCACTCCTCCGCCGGCGCGTTCTTCAGTGCCTGCCTGCCGCGGTCGGCGAGCAGCGCCGGGATCGGGAGGCGGGCCACCGTGTTCCGGTAGCTCAGCTGCACCGTACGGGTCGGCTCCTTGACCACGATCTCCAGCCCGGCGGAGGCGAAGCCGTCGTTGGTGTCGCTCGGCTCGCGGCCCGCCCGGAAGGCGACGGCGCCGCCGGGCAGGGTGAGCTGCACCGACGCCTCGGAGTAGCCGAGCGTGGGCCGGTTGCCGATCCGGAGCAGCCCGCCGAGCTGGGAGACCGGGTCGAGGAAGTTGACGTAGACGCTCTCGTTGTAGTTCTCGATACCGGTGAAGTCGTGGGTCTGCTCGGCGTCGGCGCCGTACTGGCAGTTCGTGAAACTCATGGGCCCTTCTTCGTCTCGGGTGCGGTCTAGAACCGCTGGGCGGGGCTCGGGTCGAGCGGCGGGAAGACGGCGCGGCGGCGCTCCAGGAAGGAGTTGATGCCCTCGCGGGCGTCCGGTGAGTCGACCCGGGAGGCGTAGGTGCGCGATTCCTCGGCGGCGGCGAGCCCGGGCAGCGGGGTGGACCAGCTCGCCGCCAGCAGCCGCTTGGCCAGCGCCACCGAGGTCGGCGAGGTGTCCTGGGCGAAGACGGCCGCGTACTCGTGCGCGGCGGTGAGCACGTCGGCGGCGGGCACGATCCGGGTCAGGTAGCCGGCCGCGTACCCCTCGGCGGCGTCGAAGACCCGTCCGGAGAGGATCCAGTCGGTGGCCCGGCCGATGCCGACCAGCCGGGGCAGGAACCAGGACGACCCGCCCTCCGGCACCACCCCGCGCCGGGTGAAGACGAACCCGAACCGCGCGGTGTCACTGGCGATCCGGACGTCGGCGGCGGCGATCAGCGAGGCGCCGCCGCCCACCGCGTCGCCGTTCACCGCGGCGATCACCGGCTTCTGCATGCTGAACATGCGCTCGGTGATCCGGCCGGCGGGCTCGCGGTAGCCGGTCGGGGTGTGGCCGTCGACGTCGGCGTTCAGTGCCCGGACCAGGGTGTCCGGGCCGTCGAGCTCGGCGCCGACCGAGAAGGCCGGGCCCGCGCCGGTGAGGATCACCGCGCGCACCGCCGGGTCGCGGTCGGCGCGGTCGAGTGCGTGCCAGACGTCGACGAGCATCTGGACCCGCATGGCATTGCGCCGGGCCGGGGCGTCCAGGGTCAGCACCGCGACCCCGTCCGCGACCTCCAGCCGGACCTCCTCGTACTCGCGGTCGGCCGCGAGCGTCACAGCCCGCCCCCGCAGACCAGGATCTCGCCGGTGATGTAGCTCGACTCCGGGCTGCACAGCAGGTACACCGCGCCCGCGGCCTCCTCGGCGGAGCCGGCCCGGCCCAGCGCGATCTGCTTGGTCGCGGCCTCCATCACCGCCGGGTTCACCCCGACCCGGATGTCCCGGTCGGCGACCTTGATGGTCTTCTCCTCGGTGGTCACCGAGGTGAGCCGGGTGTTGATCACGCCGTAGGCCACCGCGTTCACGGTGACGTTGTAGCGGCCCCACTCCTTGGCGATCGCCTTGGTCAGCCCGACCAGCCCGGCCTTGGCCGAGGAGTAGTTCGCCTGCCCGGCGTTGCCCTGCAGCCCCGAGGTCGAGGAGATGTTCACGACCTTGCGGCAGGGCACCGCGAGCCCATCGGCGCGCTCGCGCTTGACCGTCGCACTGATCACCGGCTGCGCCGCGCGCAGGATCCGGAAGGGCGCGGTCAGGTGCACGTCGATGATGTCGTCCCACTGCTGGTCGGTCATCTTCTGGACGACGTTGTCCCAGGTGTAGCCGGCGTTGTTGACGATGATGTCGAGCCCGCCGAACTGGTCGACCGCGGTGGCGACGAAGCGGTCGGCGAACTCCGGGTCGGTGACGCTGCCGACGCAGGCCACCGCCTGACCGCCCGCCGCCTCGATCGCGGCCACCGCCTCCTTGGCCGGCTCCGGATCCAGGTCGTTGACGACCACCTTGGCGCCCTCGGAGGCGAGCTTCTCGGCGACCGCGCGGCCGATGCCGCGGCCCGACCCCGAAACCAGCGCGACCCTGCCCTGCAGCCTCTGTGCGTTCACCTGACGTCTCCTCTCCTGCCGGTTCGTGACCCGAGTCACGAATGTGAATACTAACTACAGTGCTTGAGGTCGTCAATGTGCATGTCATTGCAGTTGGTCCGACGTAATGTTAATTTCGAATTCGATCCAATGATGGGAGAGCGCATGAGCACCGTGTGCATCAGCGGCGTCGGCATGGTGCCGTTCGCCAAACCGGGCAAGAGCGAGACCTACGAGCGGATGGCGGCGGGCGCCGTCGCGGCCGCGCTGGCCGATGCCGGGGTGAGCTACACCGACGTCCAGCAGGCGTACGCCGGTTACGTGTACGGCGATTCGACGTCCGGGCAGAACGCGCTCTACGACGTCGGGCTGACCGGCATCCCGATCGTGAACGTGAACAACAACTGCTCCACCGGCTCCTCGGCGCTGTGGCTGGCCAGGCAGGCGGTCGCCTCGGGCGCCGCGGACTGCGTGCTGGCGCTCGGCTTCGAGCAGATGCGGCCGGGCGCGCTGGTGAACGCCTTCGACGACCGGCCGAGCCCGACCGCGCGCGGCGAGGAGATCGCGCAGGCCCGTCCGGGCGGGGAGGTGCCCGCGCCCATGGCCGCGAAGCTGTTCGGCGGCGCGGGCGTCACCTACATGGAGCGCTACGACGTCGGCCCCGAGGTGTTCGGGCGGGTGTCGGTGAAGGCGCGCGCGCACGCCGGGCGCAATCCGCTCGCGGTGTTCCGCGACCCGATCGACCTGGAGCAGGTGATGTCCGCCCCGCGGATCTGGGGCCCGCTCACCCGGCTCATGTGCTGCCCGCCCACCAACGGCGCGGCCGCGGCGATCGTGTGCAGCGAGCGCTTCGCGAAGGCGCGCGGGCTGGACGCCAGCATCCGGCTGCGGGCGCAGTCGCTGGTCACCGACGGTGCAGGCACCTTCGAGGGCACCGACATGATGACCGTGGTCGGCTACGACATGACCAAGCGCGCCGCCGCCGAGGTCTACGCCGAGGCCGGGGTCGACCCGCTCGACATCCCCGTGGTGGAGCTGCACGACTGCTTCAGCACCAACGAGCTCATCACCTACGAGGCGCTCGGGCTCACCCCGGAGGGCACGGCGGAGAAGTTCGTGCTCGACGGCGACAACACCTACGGCGGCCGGGTGGTGACCAACCCCTCCGGCGGGCTGCTCTCCAAGGGCCACCCGCTCGGCGCGACCGGGTTGGCGCAGTGCGCCGAGCTGGTCTGGCAGCTGCGCGGCAGCGCCGGTGACCGGCAGGTCGACGGCGCGCGAATCGCGTTGCAGCACAACCTCGGCCTCGGCGGGGCCTGCGTCGTCTCGCTCTACGAGAAGGTGACGGCATGAGCCTGGATCAGGGAATTCTCGAGGTGGTTCCGGAGCCGCTGGAGCTGACCGTGGAGCGCGGCAGGCTGCGGCAGTTCGCCGTCGCCATCGGCGAGACCGACCCCGTCTACCGGGATCGCGACGCCGCCCGCGCGGCCGGGCACCCGGACGTACCGGCCCCGCCCACCTTCCTGTTCGGCCTGGAGCTGGAGAACTCCGACGTCTTCGGCGACCTCGCCAGGCACGGCGTCGAGCTGGGCCGGGTGCTGCACGGCGAGCAGACCTTCCGCTACCGCGCCACCGTGCACGCCGGTGACGTGCTGCGCTTCACCAGCCGCTACATCGCCGCCTACTCGAAGGCGGGGGGCGCGCTGGACTTCCTGGTCCGGCGCACCGAGGTGACCAGGGACGGCGACCCGGTCGCCGAACTCGAAAGCGTCACCGTCATCCGGAACGGAGGGAACCCCGCATGACCGACGTACCTTCGCTGAAGGCCGGGCCGATCACCCGGACCACGCTGGCGCTCTTCGCCGGCGCCTCCGGGGACCACAACCCCATCCACATCGATATCGACGCCGCCCGCGAATCCGGCGTGGACGACGTCTTCGCGCACGGCATGCTCTCCATGGCCTACCTGGGCCGCGCGCTCACCGACGCGTTCCCGCAGAGCAGGCTGGTGGAGCTCGCCACCCGGTTCACCGCGATCACCCCGGTGCTCGCCGAACCGGTGATCACCGCCGAGCGGACGGGCACCGAGACCGACGCGAACGGAACGGAACTCACGCGCCTCGCGCTCACCGCGACACTCGCCGACGGCACCGTCACCCTGCGCGGCCACGCGCTGATCGCCGGGTCGGAGACCGCGGGCACCGGAGCGGGCGCGTGACCGCGAGCGACACTCCCGGACGCGCCGTCGTGATCGGCGGCGCGTCCGGGATCGGGGCGGCCATCGTGCGCGCGCTCGTCGCGGACGGCGCGCCGGTGACCGTCGCCGACCGCAATATCGCCGACGCGCAGGCGCTCGCCACCGAACTCGGGGTCGATGCCGCGGCGGTGGACGTCACCGACGAGGACTCGGTCGGCGCGCTCTTCGCCGCCGTTCCCGGCCCCGTCGACTTCGTCGTGAACACCGCGGGCATCAGCGTCCTCGGGCTGCTCACCGAACTGCCCGCGCACAAGTGGCGCCGCGTGCTCGACGTCTGCCTGACCGGCGCGTTCCTCACCGTCAAACACGCCGCGCCCCGCCTCGCCGACGGCGGCTCCATCGCCGTCCTCTCCTCGCTGAACGCCCGCCAGCCCGGCATCGGCATGGGCGCCTACTGCTCGGCCAAGGCCGGGCTCGGCATGCTCGTCCAGGTCGCCGCGCTCGAACTCGCCCCGCGCGGCATCCGCGTGAACGCCATCGCCCCCGGCCTGGTGCACACCCCCCTCACCGCCGCCTCGCTCCAACTCCCCGGCCTCGAGGCCGACTACCTCGCCAACACCCCGCTCGGCCGCACCGGCACCCCGGAGGAGATCGCCGACGCCGCGCTCTACCTGCGCCGCGCCGCCTGGCTCACCGGCGAAACCCTCGACCTCAACGGCGGAGCGCACCTCATGCGCTACCCCGACGTCCACCGCGCGCTCTCGAAGGAACCGACATGAGCTCACTCACCGGGCAGGTCGCCCTGATCACCGGAGCCGCCCGCGGCCAGGGCCGCAACCACGCGCTCCGCCTCGCCGAACAGGGCGCCGACATCATCGCCATCGACATCTGCCGGCCCATCGACACCGTCGTCTACCCCACCGCCACCCCCGACGACCTCGCCGAGACCGTCCGCCTCGTCGAGGCCACCGGCCGCCGAATCCTCGCCACCGAGGCCGACATTCGCGATCTCGACGCGCTGCGGCAGGCCGCCGACGCCGGCGTGGCCGAGCTCGGCAGGCTCGACATCGTGATCGCCAATGCCGGGATCTCCAGCATGGCGCCCACGCTGGAGATGTCGGACGAGATGTGGACGACCATGATCGACATCAACCTCACCGGGCAGTGGCGCACGGTCCGTGCCGCGGTGCCGCACATCGTGGCCGGTGGGCGCGGCGGGTCGGTGGTGCTGGTGAGTTCGCTCGCCGCGCAGGCGACCAACGAGAACATGGCGCACTACAGCGCCGCCAAGAGCGGGCTGGTCGGGCTCATGCGGGTGCTCGCCAAGGAGCTGGCGCCGCGGAGCATCCGGGTGAACACCGTGCACCCGACCACGGTCGCCACCGACATGATCCTCAACGACGCCACCTACCGGCTGTTCCGCCCGGATCTGGCGGCGCCGACCCGGGCCGACTTCGAGGAGGCGGCGCGGACGTTGAACAAGTTGCCGGTGGCGGCGCTGGAGTCCGCGGACATCACCAACGCCGTGCTCTACCTCGTCGGCGAGTCGGGGCGGTACGTCACCGGAACCCAGCACATCGTGGATGCGGGCGGGCGGCTCTGACCCGAACCGCACGAGAGCCGGGAACGAATCTCTTTCCCGGCTCTCGCCGTCCTCCGCCGAGCGTTTCGCGCTGTCCTTCGAACGAACGACGCGCGACACTTCCACCATGAACAGGGTCGTGATACTCGGGCGCGGCGGGGCGGGGAAATCCACCCTCGCCGCCCGCCTCGGCACCACCACCGGTCTGCCGGTCGTCGAACTCGACAGGCACTTCTGGCCCGCCGATCTCACCCCGATCTCCGAGGACCGATGGGCAGCCGTCCAGCAACAGCTCATCGCCGCCGACCGCTGGATCCTCGACGGCGATCTCGGCCCCTACGACGTCCTCCCGGTGCGGCTGGCCGCCGCCGACACCGTCGTCGTCCTGGACTTCCCACTCCGGCTCTGCGCCTGGCGCGCCGCTCGCCGCTCCCGCGAAAATCTCGCGTTCTGGCGCTGGCTGCTCGGCTACCGCAGGCGAAGCCTTCCGATCGTCCTTGCCGCCATCGCCGAGCACGCCGGGACAGCCGACGTCCACCGACTGCGCAATCCGCGCGAGGTCGATGAATTCCTGTCCCGAGCGGGCACGAAGGACAAAGGGACACCACCGAGGGGATGGCCGGCCGCCTGAGCGACCGGCCATCCCCTCGGATCACGCGGGTACGTGATGCGTTCCGAACACCCGCTCGTGGTAGGTCAGCGGTGCGGCGGACGCGGTGTCGACCGCGTACACCTCCCCCACCACCAGCACGTGATCCGCGGCGACGACCGTCTGCACCACCCGGCAGGCGAACCACCCGGGCGCCCCGTCCAAGCGCGGCACCCCATCCGCCCCCGACCACGACACCCCGGCGAACTTCTCCGCCCCCTTGCGAGCGAACCTCCCGGCCAGCTCCGACTGCCCGTGCCCGAGAATGTTCACCCCGAACTCCCCGCTCACCGTGATCACCGCGAGCAGATCCGACCCGCGATCGAGACTGACGAGCAAGGAGGGCGGGCTCGCGGAGAGCGAGGCGAAGGCGCTGACCGTGGTCCCGTGCGGGCGAGCACCGTCCATCGCCGTCACCACCGCCACGGGCGTGCAGACCGCCGCCATCGCGTCCCGGAACGCACCGCCCAGGTCGGCCGACATCAGACGGCGGCCGGCACGCGCACCGGAATCCCGAGCCTGCTCAGCTCCGGGATCACCTTCTCGGCGAAGAGCCGCATGCTGGCCTCGGCCTTGCCGTGATCCAGCCCGCCGCAGGAGAAGCCGCAGTTCTGGTCGTAGTCGCCGAACGCCTCGTACCGCTCGGCGATCCGCTGCACCAGCTGCTCGGGGGTGCCGCTGAGCTGCGCTGCCCAGTACCCCTCGGCCGCCGCTTCCTTGCCAGCGGCGACGATGCCGTCAGCCATGGCGGCGTAGTTCTGGTACCCGCTGAT
This sequence comes from Nocardia sp. NPDC057227, assembly GCF_042669725.1. Taxonomy (NCBI): domain Bacteria; kingdom Bacillati; phylum Actinomycetota; class Actinomycetes; order Mycobacteriales; family Nocardiaceae; genus Nocardia; species Nocardia sp. NPDC057227. The sequence continues at coordinate 186,975 of NZ_JBHUXA010000010.1, forward strand.
GTTGTCGAAGTGCCCCGCCTTGTCCAGCCCGTAGTGCGCGGTGGTCAGCGCGAAGTGGGTGTAGATGGCCCGCTTGGACGTGGCCTCGCACTCGACGGGGTCCTCCGAGCAGTACACCGAGTCCGACAGCACGACGCGCGGCGGCTCGCCGTCGTGGTGCTTGCGGTACTCCTCGCGGTAGGCGGCGAAGTCGGCGGCGTGCACCTCGATCGGGAACTGGGCGAAGGAGGCGATGGCGGTGCCGCGCTGGGCGGCGGTGGCCCGCGACTCCGGCGACATGGCGATGCTCACCACGTCGCGATTGGCGATGGCCTTGACCGGCCCGGGGCGGATCGGCGCCGCCTTCTGGGTGTAGAACTCGCCGCTGTGCTCCATGGTGCCGGACTTCAGGGCGGCCAGGATCATGTCCAGGCTCTCCTCCATGCGGCCGCGGGCCTCGCCCATGTCGATGCCGAAGGTGTCGTACTCGATCTTCGACAGCCCGCGCCCGACGCCGAGCTGCACCCGGCCCCCGGAGAGGTTGTCCAGCAGCGCGACCTTCTCCGCGACCCGCAGCGGGTCGTTCCACGGCAGGATCGCGCCGCCGGTGGTGAGCGTGATCCGCTCGGTCTTGGCGGCCAGGTAGGAGAGCACCGCGAAGTTGTCGGGACACATGGAGTACGGGCCGTCGAAGTGGTGCTCGACGCACCAGATCCCCTCGAACCCGAGCGGCTCGGCCAGCTCCGCGAGCGCCATCTCGCGGCGGTAGAACTCGGCATCGCTCAGCTCGGGCGACTTGCCGGTGAAGAACATCTGGTAGGTGACCTTCATGGGGGTGACTCCTTACAGAAAACGGGATTTCAGGCCTGGATGTGCTTCTCGAGGAAGGCGCCCGCCTCGTCGAGCGCCTGCGCGCCCTCGGGGAGGATCGAGGCGAACAGCGTCCAGACGTGGCACATGTCGTCGTAGACGGAGAGCTCGGCGGTGCCGCCCGCGGCGTTCACCTTCTCGGTGAGCCGGCGCGAGTCGTCGAGCAGGACTTCGGCCGAGCCGACCAGCGCCAGGATCGGCGGCAGGTCGTGGTGCTCGGCGAAGAGCGGGGAGGCGAGCGGGGTGCGCTCGTCCTGACCCTGCAGGTAGGCGGCGCCGAGATCGGTGATCGAGGCGTTCGAGACCGCGATATCGGTGGCCGCGTTGGCGTGGATGCTCTCGCCGCTGCGGGAGAAGTCGAGCAGCGGGGAGATGAGCACCGCCGCGGCGGGCAGCGGGGCGCCGCGGTCGCGCAGCGACACCAGGGTGGCCACGGCCAGCCCGCCACCGGCGGAGTCGCCGCCGAACGCCACCGCGTCGTACTGCTCGAGGACGGCGGTCGCCACCAGCACCGCGTCGTCGACCGCGGCGGGGTACTTGTGCTCGGGGGCCCGCCGGTAATCCGGCAGGATCACGGTGACCCCGGCGGCACGGGAGAGCCCGTGCGCCATCTCGGCGAACGCCTTCGCGCTGCCGAGTACATAGCCGCCGCCGTGGAACCAGACCAGCACCCGGTCGGTCGCCGCGCCCGCGGCGGTCACGGTCACGGTCGGCACCCCGGCGATCTCGCCCTCGGTGACCGTCGCGCTCTCCGGCACCGGGAACTGCAGCAGCAGAGCGTCGTAGCTCGCCCGCAGGTCCTCGATCGAGGCATCGGTCGCGTCGGGGAACCCGTCGACATACATCTTCTCCACCCGGGCCAGCGGGTCGGTACGCGCCATCGGACTTCCTCTCAGATCTCTTCGGTAACGGCACCCCCGCGCTCTGCCGTGTGACGACGGTAACATAGTCATGATTAACATTTGAAGGGCTTTCTCGGAGTTTTTCGCTGACTAGCGCGCTCAAGCGCATCGTTGACATCCGATATAGCCAAAGTTAGCGTTAACTCAATCGTGCGCGGGTGCGCACTCCCTCCGATGCCGGGACGACCATGCGACGTGACCTCTTCGACGCGGACCACGAGGCCTTCCGTGCCTCCTTCCGCGCCTTCCTGGCGGCCGAGTTCGTGCCGCACCTCGCCGAGTGGGCAGCGGCGGGCATCGTGCCGCGCGAGATGTTCGCCCGCGCGGGCGAACTCGGCTTCACCGGCATGCAGAGCCCGGAGAAGTACGGCGGCGGTGGTGCCGAGGATTTCCGCTTCAACGTGGTGATCGCCGAGGAGATCGCGGCCGCGCACCTGGGCGGCGCGGGCACCGGGCTCGGCGCGCACAACGACCTGGTGCTCCCCTACCTGGAGACGCTCACCGACGACGAGCAGAAACTCCGCTGGCTGCCCGGCGCCGCCACCGGGCAGCTGATCGCCGCGGTGGCCATGACCGAGCCGGGCACCGGCTCGGATCTCGCCGGGATCGCCACCACCGCGGTGCGCGACACCGTCGACGGGGTGCCCGGGTACCGGGTGAACGGGCGGAAGACATTCATCTCCAACGGGATCAATGCCGACCTGGTGGTCACCGTCGTCCGCACCGGCGGCGGCAGGCACGACGGCCTCTCCCTGCTGGTCGTCGAGCGCGACATGCCCGGTTTCGAACGCGGCCGCAATCTGGACAAGCTCGGCCAGCACGCCCAGGACACCGCCGAACTCGTCTTCGACGACGTCTTCGTGCCCGAACCGAACCGGCTCGGCGCCGAGGGGGCCGGGTTCGAGCTGCTGCAGCGGAACCTGCCGCAGGAGCGGCTCGCGATCGCTGTGCACGCCACCGCCTGCACCCGCGCGGTGCTCGAGCTGACCCTGCGCTACGTGCGCGAACGCACCGCCTTCGGCACCCCGATCGGCAGTTTCCAGGCCACCCGCTTCGCGCTCGCCGAGCTCGCCACCGAACTCGACCTGGCCCAGTGCTTCGTCGACACCTGCGTGCGCGCGCACAACGCGGGCGAGCTCACCGCCGTGGACGCGGCGAAGGCCAAGTGGTGGTGCACCGAACTGCAGGGCCGCGCGGCCGACCGCTGCGTCCAGCTGCACGGCGGCTACGGCTACATGGCCGAGGAGCCGGTCGCGCGGGCCTACGCCGATGCCAGGGTCACCCGGATCTACGGCGGGACCACCGAAATCATGAAAGAGATCGTCGGCCGCGGCCTCGGGCTGTGAGCAGGCAGAAGGAGCGCGCCATGCGCATCGGGACAGTACTGGAGTTCGGGCGGCCGATGGCCGCGGTCGCCGACGAGGTGGCCGCCTGGGAGCGGGCGGGGCTGGCCTCGGTCACCGTCGGCGAGGCCTACACCTTCGACGCGGTCACCCAGCTCGCCTACCTCGCGGCCCGCACCGAGACGATCGAGATCGCCACCGGCGTGCTGCCGCTCGACACCCGCACCCCGACCCTGATCGCCATGACCGCGGCCGGGCTGGACTACGTGGCGGCGGGGCGGGCCCGGCTCGGGCTCGGCTCCTCCGGGCCGCAGGTGGTGGAGGGGTTCCACGGGCTGCCCTTCGACGGGGTGCTCGGCAAGACCAGGGAGACCATCGACACCTGCCGGGCGGTGTGGCGGCGGGAGACGCTGCGCCACCAGGGCAGGAACTACCGGATCCCGCTGGACCCGGAGCGCGGCACCGGGCTCGGTAAACCGCTCAAGCTCATCAATCATCCGGTGCGCGCCGGTATTCCGATCTCGGTCGCGGCGCTCGGCCCGCGCATGGTCGAGCTCACCGCCGAACTGGCCGAGGGCTGGGAGCCGATCTTCTTCCATCCCGAGCGCGCCGAGCAGGTCTGGGGTGCGGCGCTGGCTGCCGGCAAGGCGAAGCGCGCGGAGACGCTGCCGCCGCTGGAGATCATCGCCCGCGCGCCGCTCGCAATCACCGAGGGCGATCCGGCACCGCTGCTGAACGCCGCCAAGCCGCAGCTGGCGCTCTACATCGGCGGGATGGGCTCGCGCGAGCAGAACTTCTACAACCGGCTCGTCGCCGCCTACGGCTTCGCCGATGCGGCCGCCGAGGTGCAGGACCACTTCCTGGCCGGGCGCACGCGGGAGGCGGTCGCGGCGGTGCCGGACGACCTGGTCCGCGCCACCACCCTCATCGGCGACCCCGCGCACCTGCGCGCACGGTTGCACGCGCTGCGCGCGGCAGGCGTGTCCCTGGTGAACGTCACCCCGATGGCCACCGACCCCACCGAACGCCTCGACGCCGTGCGCACGGTCGTCGCCATCGGCAAGGAGATCTCGTGAGCAGCCTGCTCGACCCAGCCCCCGCCGTCGACCCCGGCGCGCTGCGCCGCGCGCTCGAGTCGGCGAACGTCCCGTGCCTGCTCGGCGTGGTGTTCCAGCTCACCGGGGACCGGCGCTGGCTCGCCGAGCCGTACCGGGTGGCCCGCACCGTCGGCTTCGAGGACCTGGACGACGGCGGGCTGCCCGCCGAGCGCGCCGCCGAGGTGCGGGCGGCCGCGGCCGAGGCGGTGACCGCGTGGTCCGCGGGCACACCGGCCGCGCATCCGGAGCCGGGCCCGGCCGAGCTGGTCGAGCTCATGAGCACGGTCATGGGTGAGCCGATCCCGGAGACCTACGCGCCGCTCGCGGCCGAGCAGCTCGGCTTCACCCCGTACGTGCCGGAGGACGTCGCCGCTCGGCTGCGGCCCGGGTTCTCGGTGGTGGTGGTCGGCGCCGGGTTCTCCGGGCTCGCCGCCGCAGTGCACCTGAAACGGGCGGGCATCCCGTTCCGGGTGCTGGAGCGCAACGACCGGCCCGGCGGAACCTGGTTCGAGAACCGGTATCCCGGTGCGCGCGTCGATATCCCGAGCAATCTGTACTCGTACTCGTTCTTCCCTCGGGACTGGAGCGAGAACTTCGCCAGGCGGGACGAGATCGTCGGCTACATCGACGACCTGATCGACCACTTCGAGCTGGCGCCGCACCTGGAGTGCGGGGTCGCCGTCGAGCACGCCGAGTGGGACGCCGCCGCGAACGAGTGGATCGTCACCACCGCCACCGAGACCATCCGCTGCACCGCGCTCATCACCGCCGCCGGGCTGCACAGCACCCCGAACATCCCCGACTTCCCCGGCCTCGCCGACTTCACCGGCGAGGTGGTGCACTCCGCGCGCTGGCCGGAGGGGACCGAGGTCGCGGGCAAGCGGGTCGCGGTGGTCGGGGCGGGGGCCAGTGCCATGCAGCTGGTCTGCGCCGTCGCCGACGAGGCCGAGCGGCTGGTGGTGCTGCAGCGCGAACCGCACTGGATCGCGCCGAACGAGCACTACTTCCTGCCGCAGCCGGAGGCGCGGCACCAGCTGTTCCGGCAGGTGCCGTTCTACCGGGCCTGGTTCCGGTTCCGGCTGTACTGGCTCTACACCGAGCGCACCTACGCCGCGCTGCGCGTCGACCCGAAGGCGGCGGCGAAGGGCAAGCAGGTCAGCTCGCTCAACGACGCCTTCCGCGGCTTCTTCACCCGCTACCTGGAGACCCAGCTCGGCGACCGGGCCGATCTCGTCGCCAAGGCCACGCCGGGGCACCCGCCCTTCGGCAAGCGGCTGCTGCTGGACAACGGCTGGTTCGCCACCCTGCGCCGCCCGCACGTCGACCTGGTCACCGACGGCATCGACCACCTGACCGAGCGGGCCCTGGTCACCCCGTCCGGCGAGACGCACGAGATCGACACCCTCGTGCTCTGCACCGGCTTCCAGCAGCAGCGCTTCCTGCATCCGCTGCGGCTGCGCGGGCGCGACGGGCTCGAGCTGCGCGAATCCTGGGGCGACGACGACGGCCGCGCCTACCTGGGCATCACCGCACCGCACTTCCCGAACCTGTTCTTCCTCTACGGCCCGAACACCAACCCGCCCGGCGGCAGCTACCTGGTGACCGCCGAGGCGCAGGTGCGCTACGTGGTCGAGCTGCTCACCCGCATGGTGCGCGACGACCTCGCGGCCGTCGAGGTGCGGCCGGAGGTCTACGAGCGGTACAACGCCGAGCTCGACGCCGCCAATGCCGCCATGGTCTACGCGCAGGACGGGGTGCGGAACTACTACCGCAACAGCTCCGGCCGCGTCGTCACCAACTCCCCCTGGGCCGTCCCGGACTACTTCGCCCGCACCGCCCACCCCGACCTCACCGATTTCCACACCACCGAAGGACCCCGTCATGGCTAGACTCACCGGCCGCACCGCCATCGTCACCGGCGCCACCCTCGTCGACCCCGGCGGGCTCAATATCGGCGGCGCCACGGCCGCCGCCTTCGCCGCCGATGGCGCGCGCGTGGTCCTCGCGGATATCGATATCGACGGCGCGCAGGCGCTGGCGAAGCAGCTGGAGGCCGAGCACGGGCCCGGGGTGGCGCTCGCGGTCGAGACCGATCTGCGCTCCGAGGAGCAGATCGCCGCCCTGGTCGAGACCACCGTCGCCACCTTCGGCGGGCTGCACCTGCTGATGAACGTCGCCGGCGTCTTCCCCGGCGGCGACAGCGAGGTCGCGACCATGCCGATCGAGGTGTGGGACGACGTCATGGCGGTGAACCTGCGCAGCGCCCTGCTCACCACGAAACACGCGCTGCCGCATCTGCGTTCGGGCGGCGGGTCGATCGTCAACACCTCCTCCACGCACGCCTTCGCCGGCGACACCAGCCTCACCGGCTACGGCTGCACCAAGGCGGCGCTGCTCGCGCTCACCGCCTACACCGCCACCCAGTACGGCCCGGAGGGGGTGCGCTGCAACGCCATCTGCCCCGGCACCACCCGCACGCCCCCGGCGCAGAACCTGCCGCCCGCCATCACCGACATCTACCGGCGGCACACCCCGTCGCCCGACCTGAACGGGCCGGCCGAGCTGGCGCAGGTGTACCTGTTCCTCGCCTCGGACGAGTCGCGCGGGATCAACGGGGAGACGATCCGGGTGGACGGCGGGCTGCTGGCGCACCAGCCGTTCGTCCCCGACATGCGGGCGCTCTTCGCCACCACCGCGGGCACGCAGGACTGACGGGCCGACCGCACCGGTCGGCGGCGGCACCCGTCAGCGCGGAGTTCCGCCGCCGAGTGCGGAGTCGATGCCGCTGATCTCGGTGATGGACCAGTCCCGCCCGCGGTCGATATCGAGCTTGTAGGTCGCCGTGGACTGGACGCCCTCCGGCGCCTGCACGTTCTTGGTGAGCACGTCGACGAAGCAGACGACCCGGAAGACGCCGTCGGACTCCGATTCCACCTTCGCCGCGATCGGCCGGGCGGTCGACGACCACTGCATGGGCCCGATCAGCTGCTCCATCGAGGTCGCGGCCTGGGTGAGGCGGGTCGTGAGTTCGGGGGTGGTGTTGGCGACCAGCCGGCCGCGCCACTCCTGGGTGTTCTGGAAACTCATCTGCGCCGCGCCGGTGGAGTAGTCAAGGGCGACCTGCTCGGCGTGGGCCCGGTCCGCGGCCGCCGCGTCCCGGCGGTCCAGCTCGCCTGCGGTCGAGTACCACTGCCAGCTCAGCACGGCGATGACCGCGGCGACCAGGACTCCGGCGAGAATCGTCCGGCGCGGAATGTTTCGAACCACAGCGCGGGCCGTCGACTTCTCCGACATCGACCTGCTCCTTTCGGTAGGGCTATCTCGGGGTGGGGATGCGGACGGTGACGGCGCCCGCCGGGTCGGTGGCCTCGAGCACCCGGCCGAGCAGACTGCCCAGGTCGACCGTGCGCAGCGCGGCACCGCCGGACTGCGCGGCGGGCAGCAGGTTGACGCCGATGACGCCGAGATCGGCGGCGGTGATGTCGAGGAATTTCTGCAGGTCGCCGAAGAGCGGGCTCGCCCCGTCCCGGATGCCCTCCAGCAGCGGCCCGCGGTGCATCGCGTCCCGCACGGAGTTCAGCAGTTCCTGGAAGCCGGCGCCGAATCCGGGCAGCTGCGGGCTGGTCGCGGCCAGGCTCGCGGGCACCTCGCCGGTGCGCATGAGCAGCGGCTGCAGCGTGCTGAGCAGGGTGACGAGGTTGTCGGTCTGCCGGGTGAACTCGGCGGCGAGCAGGGTGCCCGCCCGGTTCAGGTCGCCGACCACCTGGACCCCGTCGGGCAGCCCGACGTCGAGCGTGCGGAAGATCTGCCGCACCTGGTCCGGGTCGACCTGCTGCAGGAGGTGCGCGAGCCGGGCGGAGAGCTCCTTGAAAGTCGTCGGCACCCGGACCCGGTCAGCGTCGACCCGGGCGCCATCGGCCAGGAAGGGGCCTGCGGCGGTGTCCGGCAGCACCGAGACGTAGGACTCCCCGAGTGCGGAGAGGTTGTCGACGCGAAACCAGCTGCCCACCGGAATCGGGTCGGAACCGTGGTAGCGCAGCGTGATCCGGACACCGTCCGGCTCCGGGGCGATACCGGTGACGGTGCCGATCGGCACGCCGCGCAGCAGCACCCTGGAGCCGACGAGGATGCCGTTGGTGTCCGGCACCGGCATGCTGGCCGTTCGCATGTCGCGGAAGCGGTCCACCTCGAGCCCGGCGCGCTGGATGTAGAGCAGGGACAGGGCGGTCAGCGCCACCATGGCCACGACGGAGACGCGGGTACGGGTGATCATCGGACGGCTCCGAGCAGACGCAGGATCGAGGTGGCATCGCCGATCAGTTCGTCCCCGGACCCGGTACGCACCGAGGTGACGTTCACGGCGGGATTCCGCGCGAACGGCAGCAGCGTCGTGCGCAGGAAGTTGTGCACCCGCGCGGCGGTGGCCGGGGCGTCGTCCCAGATCCCGCGGCCCGACTCCGCGGTCTCGGCCAGCGAGGTCAGCAGCGGGATCAGCCACAGCCCACCCTCGAAGATCGAGCCGACCGAGGGCAGCAGGGTGCTGATGTGCCCGACGACGGCGCGGGCGACATTGTGCCAGTAGTAGGCGCCCTGCTCGCCGAAGACGGCCTGCCACTCGGTGCTGCGGTCGCCGACCGCGACGGCGGTGTCGTTCCCGCCGTTCAGCAGGCGGTCCAGCTCCGCGGTGCCCGCGGCGAGGTCGGCCAGGTCGAGCGCGACGGTGCCCGCCATCCGCCGGACGTCCGCGAGCGCGGGCATGGTCCGGTTCAGGGTGGCCATGGTGTCCTGCATCTTCTGGATGCTGCCGCCGTTGACGAAGTAGGCGAGCACCGCGATGGTGTCCTCCAGCTGCGGCGGCGAGGTGGTCCGCTGCACCGGGACGGTGCTGCCCGCGGCGAGGAACCCCGGCTCCCGGTGCGGCTCCGCGCTCGGGACGAACGCGATGTAGGTGTCGCCGAGCAGGGTGTTCTGCCGGATGATCGCTCCGGCGTCGGCGGGCACCCTGGTGTTCGCGGCGAGCCCGACCGTGACGTCGATACCGTCCGGGTTCGCGGTGAGGCCATGGACCTGCCCGACCCGGAGCCCGCCGAGCAGCACATCCGCGCCGGACGGCAGATTCATGACGTTCTCGAACCGGAGGGTGACGGTGTAGTCGGTGTGCACGCCGGAGCGCACCGACGGCAGGTCGTCCGGGCTCAGCGAGCAGCCCGAGACCGCGAGCGCGACCGAGGCGGCGGCCAGCGCGCGCCAGATCACGACGGCCTCCGCGCGATCAGGGAGAGCAGGTCGACGGTGCCCGGCGCGAATTCGGAACGCGCGCACTGCGGTCCGAGCAGTTCACAGACCGCGGCGTCGACGGGAACGGATGGCGGCCGGTACGGCACCGAGATACCTCCTCCGGTCTGCTGCTGGTAGTTCACCGCGGTGACGACCGCGGGAATGGTGCCGTACAGCCGGGCCAGGTCCGGGGACCTGGTGGCGGCCAGCGCGATCACGTCGGCGACCGGGCCGTGCATGAGCGGCCACAGCTGATCGCCGTAGCGGCGCTGGATGTCGTAGATCACCGCGACCAGCCAGCCGATGCCGCGGTCGAACCGGGCGACGTAGCCGAAGAGTTCGGTGCCGAGCGCGGCGATCTCCGGCATCCGGGTGAGGATCGATTCGATGCGGTCCCAGTGCGCCAGCGCGTCCTCGGTGAGCGGGGCCATGCTCATGATCGCCGCGCCGACGTCGGCGGTCACCCGGTCCGGGCTGTTCGCGGCGGCGGCCGCGTGCGTGAACATGGCGTTCATGGCGGCGCCGGAGCCGTCGAGCGCGGTGTTCAACCCGGCGATCGAGCCGCGCACGCTGTCGTCGCCCGCCGCGGAGAGCGCGTCGATGAAATCCGCCGCGGAGCCGGCGATCTCGGAGACGCTCTTCGGGGTGTGTGCGCGCTGCCGCGGCACGCAGGCGCCGGGCCGCAGGGAGGGGCCCGCGGTGTAGTTGCCGACCAGCTCCAGGCTCCGGTCGGCGAGCAGTGACTTCGAGCGGGTCACCACCTGGACGTCGGCCGGGTAGCGGCGGCCGTCGTCCAGCGCGAACTCGACCCGCACGTGATCGCCGCGCTGCCGCACCGAGTCCACCGTGCCGACCCGGAATCCCATCTGCGTCACCGGATTACCGGGGTAGAGGCCGATGGCATCCGGCATGTCGACGCAGAACCCGTCCCCGCCGCCGGGCGGGTCGGCGCCTGCGGCCTCGGCGGAGTGCCGCACGACGGCGGCGGTGCCGAGCACCGCGACCACCGCCAGCACCGCGACGCCGCTCGTCCTGGAGATCCGCATGTCAGCACTCCCGTCCCGGAATCGGAATACACAGCGACGTGGTGAGCACCCCGCCACCGAACTGGGCCATACCTTCCGGCGTGAGCCACTGTTCGAGTTGCGCGCGCAGGCCGGTCAAGGTGTCGATCGCGGGCCCGAGGTGCTGCTGGAGCTCCGCCACCAGCCCCTGCAGATCGCGAATGTGCCGCTCGACCTCGTCCGAGTGGTCGAGGTAGTACGACTCGAGCGGCTGCAACCGGGACAGCGCGCTGCCGAGCAGCTGGTAGGCGTAGTTGAAGCCCGCCGAATTCAGGTGATAGGTGGCGAGCACGGTGTCGATCTTGCCGATCAGCTCGAAGACGAAGCCGCGGTTGACATCGAAGGTCCGCAGGTACTCCGCGGCCAGCCCCGCGACCCGGTGGATCTGCAGCCGCTGCTGGTCGAGCACCTCGGTGATCGCGTTCATGCCGTCGATGACGGTGCCGAGGGAGGTCGAGTTCCCCGCCAGCGCCGTGGCCACCTGGCTCAGGTTCGCGTTCAACGTCGCGGCGTCGACCTCGTCGGTGACGGCCGGCGCGCTCTGCAGGACATCGCCGATCGAGTACGGCACCGTCACCCGGTCCGCCGGGATGGCGACGTCGCCGACCGCGGGCGGGCCGAGCGGGATCAGGGTCACCGCGTACCCGCCGACCGGGGTGAGCATCCTGACCTCGACGCGCGACCGGTCACCCACCCGGATGGCATCGTCGATCCTGGCCCGGACGGTGACGGTCGCCGCGCCGATGGCGACCTCGGACACCGTGCCGACGCTGATCCCGGCCACCCGGACGTCCTGCCCGGACTCGATCGCGGAGACATCGGTGGTCTCGAAGGTGATGGTCTGCTGCCCGGGCGGGCGCAGGTAGAGGACGGCGAAGGCGGCGACCAGCACCACGGTGGCGCCGACGACGGCGACGCCGACGAGGACGTCGTTCTGCCAGACGGCGTGCACCCGATCCCGCAGCCTGGTCATTTCGCGTTGCACAGCACGACCTCACTCCCGTCGAGCAGGATCCGGACATCGGGCGGCAGCTGGGCCTGCCCGGTACTGCAGTGCGCGCGCTCCGGGCGCTCCGCGACCCGCAGCCCGGCCAGCGCGGCGGGCATGAGCCGCAGCGAGTCGACCGCCTCGGTCAGCGAGGCGAACGCCTGCCGCACGAGCGCGTCGATATCCACGTCGGCGCGGAAGCCGAGCGCGGCGAGCAGCCGTTCGATCGGCTCGACCAGCGCGGGGCCGGTCGCCGCGGTCTTGGGGAACTCGTCGAGCACGGTCATGGCATTGCTGATCGGCAGGCTCATGGCCTTCAGGAACTCGAGCACGTACTGCGAGCGGCCGCCCATGGTGTCGGCGATCCGCGCGACATTCGCGGTCAGGGCCGAGATCAGCTGCTTGCGGTCCTGCGCGTAGGCGGCCAGCTGCTGCGCGCTCTCCAGCATCGGGGCCAGGCCGCCGCCGTCGCCCTGCAGCACCGCGATCGCGTTCTCCGCGAAGGCGTTGATCTGCCCGGTGTCCATGGTCGAGAGCACCGGTTGCAGGCCGTTGAAGAGCGCGGTGATGTCGAAGGAGGGCCGGGTGGCCGCGGTGGTCAGGTGGTCGACCCGATTCCCCGGCCGCGCGGCGAACTCGACGTCGATGAAGCGCGCGCCGGTGAGGTTCTGGTACTTGATCGCCAGCGTCGCGGTGTCGGTGAGTTCGTAGCCCGCGTCCATGGAGAAGTCGACCCTGGCTGTCGTTCCGTCGCCCTCGGTGCTCAGCTCGACGCCGGTGACCTTGCCGATCCGCAGCCCCTTCAGCCGGACGTCGCCGTTGACCCGCAGGCCGGAGACATCGGTGAAATCCGCGGTGTAGCCGCGGGTGCTCCCCCCGACCGGGTTGCGCATGGCATTCAGCACGAGCACGAACAGCAGCACGGTCACCACCGCGACGACGACGAGTTTCATCGCGGCCCAGAGCACTCCGCGTCCGGTGGACATCAGCGCACCGCCCGCACGCCGAGCTGGGCCAGCGGCCCGGCCAGCGCGGGCACGTCGTCCAGCACCACCCGCAGTTGCAGCGTCCGCTGCTCGGGCGGGCCGGTGAACGCCGACTCCAGCCGGTCGATCGCGGTGTTCAGCTCGGCCATCCGGCCGTCGCCGAGCAGCCCGGGCAGCGGCGCCACCACCCTGTCGGCCGCGCCGACCAGCGGGATCAGCTCGGCGTCGTGCGAGGCCAGCAGGGCGCCCGCCTTGCCGAAGAGGTCGGAGGCGGCGAGCTCGAGTGCCCGGTCGGTCTCGGTCATGAAGGCGTCGTCGACGCCGGTGCTGCCGTCCGGGCGCTGGTTGTAGGCGCTGTGGTAGATGGCGTAGAGCGCGTCGGCGGCGCCCCTGGCGAAGGCGGGCAGCTGGACGAGCACGTCGTTCGCGCGCAGCAGCAGCTCGGTCGGCAGGTGCCGCTGCGTCTTGGACAGCTGCTCGGCCACGATGATGCCGGTGCGGATGAGCGGGGCGAGCCCGTTCGCGTAGCGCATGATCTCGTCCAGGGTGGCGATCGTGCTCGTGGTGAGCGCGCCGTCCACCACCAGGGAGACCTGCTCCAGCATGGTCGACATGGTGTAGTCCGGCGCCGCCGTCCGGTGCAGCACCCGGCCGTCGGTGAGGGCGCTGCCGCCGGGCCGCGCGACGAGGTTGACCGCGGTGACGCCGAAGTAGTTCTCCGGCCGGAAGTCGACGTCGAGGCTGTCGGTCAGGACGGCCGCCTGCGCGTCGTCGAGGACCAGGTCGACGTGCACGGTGCCCGCGTCCACGGCGGCGACGTCGGTGACCTCACCCGCGGTGGCGCCGCGCACCAGCACCTTCGATCCCGGCTCGATGCCGGGGCCGAGCGCGGGCACCACGAGCTGCAGCCGGATGCCGTGCGGGGCAGTCCAGCGGGTGTAGGCCAGCGACCCGGCCAGCACCAGCAGGAGCAGCGCGACGGCGGCCGCGCCGCCGCAGAGCGCGAGCACCCGCAGCTGGCGATCGCCGTCGCCGCGGACGAAATCTTGGTCGATGTGTCTGGCCATGCTCATCCCCTGAATGGAAGTTCCGGGTTCAGGCCCCAGATGGCTACGGTCATGGAGAAGTTCAGGACGACGATCGCCACCAGGCTCGCGCGGATCGCCCGCCCGGACGCGACGCCGACGCCCGCGGGGCCACCGGAGGCGAAATAGCCGTAGTAGCAGTGGATCATGGTGACGACGGCGCAGAAGACCAGCGCCTTGCCCACCGAGGCCGCCAAATCGCCGATGTTCACGAATTGCGCGAAGTAGTGGTCGTAGGTGCCCGCGGGCTGCCCGTAGGCGTACTTGATGATCAGCCCGCCGGTGATGAAGCTGACCACCATCGCCATCAGGTAGCCGGGAAGCACCACCAGCATGCCGCCGACCAGCCGGGTGCCGACCACGAACGGAATCGCCTGTAGCCCCATCGATTCGGTGGCGTCGATCTCCTCGGAGATCCGCATGGCACCGATCTCGGCGGTCATCCGGCAGCCCGCCTGGGCGGCGAAGCCGATGCCGGTGATGATCGGCGCGATCACCCGGATATTGCCGAACGAGCCGATGATCCCGGTCAGCGCACCGAAGCCGAGCAGGTCGAAGGCCATGAACGCCTGGATCGCGACGACCGCCCCGACCGCGACGCCGAGGAAGAACATCAGGCTGAGCACGCCACCGTCGACGATGAGCGAGCCGCTCCCCCAGGCCATGTCGTTCATGGTCTTGAGCGTCTGCTTGGAGTAGTTCCGCACCGTCTTGGGCAGGCTCGCCAGGGTCTTCCAGGTGAAGGCGGCGATCTGCCCGAGCTCGAGCAACACGCCGGCCGCCGAGTTCGCGACCGCTCGCGCGGCGCTCACGCCAGCCTCGCCGGGAAGAACATGTTCTGCAGCTGGCTCACGGCCAGGTTGGTCATGAAGATGCAGAACACGCTGAGCACCACCGAGGCGTTCACCGCGTTGGCGACCCCCTTCGGGCCGCCGGAGGCCTCCAGCCCGCGCAGGCTGGCGATGGTGACAACGATGATCGCGAAGAGCAACGCCTTCAGCACGGAGAACACCAGGTCGAGCGGCGTGGCGAAGGCGCCGAAGGACTGCCAGAAGCTGGCCGGCACCACCCCGTTCACATTGGTCGAGATGATCAGCCCCGCCGCGACGCCGGCGGCGATGATCAGGATGCACAGCGCGGGCGCGATCGCGACCATCGCGATGAAGCGCGGAACCACCAGCCGCTGCACGGGATCCACCCCCATGACGCGCATGGCGTCGATCTCCTCCCTGATGGCGCGGGCACTGAGGTCGGAGGCGATGGTGGAGGCGGCGGCGCCGCTCATCAGCAACCCGGCCGCCATCGGCGCGCCCTGGCTCACCACGCCGAGCCCGCTGGCCGCGCCCGCCAGCGAGTTGGCGCCGACCTGATCCATCACCCCGCCGACCTGCACCGAGACCTCGGCGCCGATCGGCACCGCCATGAGCAGCGCGGGCAGCGCGGTGACCTTGAACAATGTCCACATCTGCTCGATCACCTCACCCACCGGAAGCCGACCGGCGACGGTGTCGGCGATCGAGAAGCGGGCGACGTCCGCACCGAGCCGCGCCGACCGGCCCAGCGTCGCGAGGCTGCGGGACACCCGGTCCGCGAGCGAGCCGCCGACGCGCCGCGCCAGCCCTCCGGGTACGGAAATACTCACTGCACACCTCCCTTGGGGCAGATCGAAGCGAACGAGGTCGAGCGGGCGCGGTCAGCCCATGAGCCGGCGCAGCACCTTCCGCATCGCGGAGCCGTAGGGCGGGTAGGCGAGGGACGGATCGGGCCGGGCGGGCTTGCGCAGCACCGCCTTGGCGTGGCTGAAGGTGTCGAAGCCGTGCTTGCCGTGGTAGCTGCCGAGCCCGGAGTCGCCGACGCCGCCGAACGGCAGCTCCGGCACCAGCAGGTGGTAGAGCAGGTGGTTGACCACCACCGCGCCTGAAGAGGTCTGCTCCAGCACGGCCCGCTCGGTGTCGCGGGCGGAGGTGAAGAGGTAGAGCGCGAGCGGCTTCGGCCGCCGGTTCACGAAGTCGATCGCCGCACGCGGATTCTCGACCGACAGCACCGGCAGGATCGGGCCGAAGATCTCCTCGCGCATGAGCTCCGACTCCGGGTCGGGGTCGGTCACCAGCGCGGGGGCGATGGTGAGCTTCGCCCGGTCGACCACACCGCCGAACTGCTCGCCACCGTGGCTCGCCAGCACACCGGCGAGCCGGTCCAGGTGACGCTCGTTCACGATCCGGGTGGTGTCGTTCGCGCCGTGCGCGGGCAACTCGACCAGCAGCCGCTCGACCAGCCGCGGCCGCACCGAGTCCTCGACCAGCACGTAGTCGGGGGCGATGCAGGTCTGGCCCGCGTTGATCGACTTGGCCCAGGCGATCCGGCGGGCCGCCACCTCGATATCGGCGTCCGCGGTGACGATCACCGGGCTCTTGCCGCCCAGCTCGAGGGTCACGGGGGTGAGGTGCTGCGCGGCCGCGGTCATCACGGCCCGGCCGACCGCGGTGGAGCCGGTGAAGAAGATGTGGTCGAAGCGCTCCGCCAGCAGCGCGCGGTTGACCTGCCCGTCGCCGAGCACCACCCGAACGGCCTCCGGGTCGACGTAGCGCGGCAGCAGCCGGGCCAGCAGCGCGCCCGTCGCGCTCGCGAGGTCGGAGGGCTTGAGCACCACGGTGTTTCCGGCCGCGAGCGCGCTCACCAGCGGCTGCACGGTGAGCAGCAGCGGGAAGTTCCAGGTGCCGAGGATCAGCACGGTCCCCTTCGGCTCCGGCAGCGACCACGCCCGGCCCGGGGCCGTCGCGGCGCTCACCCGCACCGGTGTCGGCCGCACCCAGCTCGCGAGCTTCGCGAGGGTGTGCCGGATCTCGTGCCGCACCGGGCCGATATCGGCCATGAACGTCGCCATCGGGCTGCGCCCGAGATCCGCGCCGATCGCGGCCGCGATATCGGCGTCGCTGTCGTCGACGAAACGGAGCAGACCTTCCAATTGGGCAATGCGCCAGGAGAGCGGGCGGGTCCGGCCGCTCGCGAAAGCGGAGCGGGCGCGTTCCACCTCCGTGCGGGTGTCGGGGGGCCGCGTATCCGTGGCGGGAGCGGTCACCGATCGGCCCTCCGAGCAGGAGAAAGGGGAGACATGACGAGCACCATACATAGTGTTCAGATGTGCTGTCAATCACGTTGGACGCAGATTCGGCACTATGGCGTATTTCTTGTCTATACATATTGTATGGACTACGATTTCGCGCCATGAAGGAATGGGAATTGCTTTCCCGGACAGACGCCATCGAAATTCGGCGGTCGGGTGGCGCGACGGCATTGATCCTGGCTCGCCCGCAAGCGCTGAACGCATTCGACACGGCCCTGCAGCGGCAACTGCGCGCTGCCGTCGACCGCGCGGCGGCCGACGATTCGGTGCGCTGTCTGGTGCTGGCCGGTGCGGGCCGGGCGTTCTCGGCGGGGGCCGATCTGGATCTCGGCGGGCTGACGCCGGAGACCCGGCTGGCGCCGCGCACCGAGGAGGAGCTGCGGATGCGCTACAACCCGATCGTGCGGGCGCTCCGCGCCATGCCCAAACCGGTGCTCGCCGCGGTCGGCGGCCCGGCCGTCGGGGCCGGCTGCTCGCTCGCGCTGGCCTGCGACCAGATCGTCGCGGCCCGCTCCGCGTCCTTCGCGCTGGCCTTCGCGAAGGTCGGGCTGACCCTGGACGCGGGTGCGTCGGCGCTGCTCGGTGCGCGGATCGGGCTGGGCCGGGCCACCCGGATGGCGCTGCTGGCCGAGCGGGTCGACGCCGAGACCGCACTGGGCTGGGGCATGGTGGACGAGGTCGTGGAGCGGGAAGCGCTGGACGCCAGGGTGTCCGAGTTGGCGCTGCACCTGGCCGCCGGGCCGACCGCCGCCTTCGCGGCGACCAAGCGCAGCCTGAACATCGCCCTGCTCGCGCGGCTGGAGGCGGCGTTCGAGAGCGAGGTCGCCGGGCAGACCCGGCTGGTCGACGCCGGGGACTTCCGGGAGGGCGTCGCGGCCTTCGCCGAGCGGCGCCCGCCCGAATTCACCGGGCGCTGACGGCGCGGAGCAGCGCGGCGTCGAACTCGTCGGCCGCCTCGAACATCGGGTAGTGCCCGGTGTCGAGCTCGACGAGGGTGGTGCCGAGCCGCTCGTGCAGCCAGCGCGCCCCGCGCACCGAGAGCGCGGGGTCGGCGGTGCCGACGATCTGGGTCACCGGCGCCCGCAGGCCGTCGAGGAGCTCGACCTGGTCGGTGCGGAGCAGCGTGCGCAGGGCGGCGCGGGCGGCCCAGCTCGGGGTCCGCAGCGAGATGCGGTGCAGCCAGTCGAGCAGCAGCGGCTCGGGCGGAGTCCGGAACGGGTCGCCGACGGCGCTGCGGCGCAGCGTGATCCGGTCGTCGTGCTCGGCGGCGAGGATGGCGTTCAGCGGCCCGTCGGCGGGGACGCCGAAGGGGAACGCCGGGGTCCGGGAGGCGGCGACGCCGTTCGACGCCACCAGCACCACCCGCTCGACCAGCGCGGGGTGCTCGTGCGCGAGGCGCAGCGCCACCATGCCGCCGAGCGACCACCCCACCACCGCCGCCGCCGTCACCCCGCGGGCGGCGAGCACGTCGGCGGCATCGGCGGCGAGCGAGTCGATTCCGTAGCCGTCGAGCGGGGCGTCGGAGCCGCCGTGGCCGCGCAGGTCCACGGCCAGCACCCGGTGCCCGGCCTCGGCGAGCACCCGGAGCTGCCGATCCCAGGTCTCGCCGCTCAGGCTCCAGCCGTGGATCAGCAGGACGGGACGGCCCGCGCCCAGCTCCCTGACATTGATGCGCACGCCGTCGCGCACCTCGACGAGACGTTCGGTCATGGTTCCTCCGCTCGGACGGGGTGGGCCGGTCGGCCCACCCCGCGCATCGATACCGCTCAGGACAGCGCGGACTGCCGCTCGCGGTGGGTATCCGCCAGGGTGCCGCCGTCGCGGGCGAGCGCGACCAGCGACGCGGGCGGGGCGAAGCGGGGCCCGTAGGCGGCCGCGAGTTCCTCGGCGCGGCGGACGAATCCGGCCACGCCACCGGCGTAGCCGTCGATGTACTGCAGCACGCCGCCGGTCCAGCCCGGATAGCCGATGCCGAGCAGGGAGCCGATATTGGCGTCCGGCACCGACTCGAGCACGCCCTCGTCCAGGCACCGCACCGATTCGAGCGCCTCCGCGAAGAGCATCCGCTCCTTCAGGTCGGCGAAGGGCAGGTCGGCGCGCGGCGAGCCGAAGGCGTCGCGCAGTCCGGGCCAGAGCCGGGTGCGGGCACCGTCCTCGTACTCGTAGAACCCGCTGCCCGCGAGCCGCCCGGCCCGGCCGAACTCCCCGAGCATGCGGTCCAGCACGGCCTCGGCCGGGTGCGGCTCCCAGGTACCGCCCGCGGCCTCGGCGGCGGCGCGCGAGGCGTCCCGCACCCGGCGCAGCAGCTCCAGGTTGAGTTCGTCGGCGAGCTGCAGGGCGGGGGCCGGGTACCCGGCCCGGGTGGTCGCCTGCTCGATCACCGGGGCGGGCACGCCCTCGCCGAGCATGGCCAGCGCCTCGTTGACGAAGGTGCCGATCACGCGGCTGGTGAAGAAGCCCCTGCTGTCGTTGACCACGATCGGGGTCTTGCCGATCACGCGGGCCAGATCCAGTGCCCGGGAGAGGGTTTCGGCGGAGGTCGGCTCGCCCCTGATGATCTCGAGCAGCGGCATCCGGTCGACCGGGCTGAAGAAGTGCAGGCCGATGAAGCGGTCGGGGGCCGCGACGTTCCCGGCGAGCCCGGTGATCGGCAGGGTCGAGGTGTTCGACCCGATCAGCGCGTCCGGCGCGAGCAGCGGTTCGATCTCGCGCAGCACCTCGGCCTTGAGCGCGGGGTCCTCGAACACCGCCTCGATCACCAGGTCCGCGCCCGCGGCCGCCGCGGCGTCGGCGGCCGGGGTGATCCGCGCGAGCACCTCGTCCCTGGTCGCCGCGGTGATCTGCCCCGCGCGCACGCGCTTGTCGAGCACCCGCCGGGAATAGCCCCTACCGCGCTCGGCGGCTTCGGCCGTGACGTCCTTCAGCACGACGTCGATGCCGGAGACCGCGCACTGGTAGGCGATGCCCGCGCCCATCATCCCCGCGCCGAGCACGACCGCCTTGCGCGGCGACCACGGCTCCCGCGCGGCGTCGCGGCCGCGCGGGCCGTTGACGACCTGCGTGTCGAAGAAGTTCGCCTGGATCATGTTCTTCGCGATCTGCCCGGTGGCCAGGTCGAGGAAGTACCGCGCCTCGATCGCCAGCGCGCTGTCGACGTCGACCTGCGCGCCCTCGACCGCGGCGGCGAGAATGTGCTCCTTCGCGGGCGCGGGTGCGCCCCTTGTCTGCGCCCGCAGCGTCGCGGCGAGCGCGGGCAGGGTGGCGTGCAGCGGGGCGTCGCGCTCGCCGGGGGCCCCGCCCGGGATGCGGAATCCCGCGGTGTCCCAGGGTTGCCGGGCCTCGGCGTGCGCGCGGATCCAGGCGGTCGCCGCCGGGATCAGCTCGTCGGCGGTACCCACCGCGGCGTCGATCAGGCCGAGCTCCAGCGCACCGGCCACCGTGTGCTTCCGCCCGCTCAGCAGGACGTCCCGCAGCGCCGACCGCACCCCGAGCAGCCGGACCGTGCGGACGGTGCCGCCCGCACCGGGCAGCAGGCCGAGCGTCACCTCCGGCAGGCCGAGCGCCGCGCCCGGCGCGTCCACCGCGATCCGGTGGTTGGCCGCCAGGGCGAGTTCGAGGCCGCCGCCGAGCGCCGAGCCGTTGATCGCGGCGACGACCGGCACCGGCAGCTGCTCCAGCCGCCGCAGCAGCGCGCTGTTGCGCTGGACGAAGGCGGCGAACTCGTCGATCCGGTCGCGGCTCGCGGCGCGCAGGTCGTTCAGGTCGCCGCCGGCGAAGAAGGTCTTCTTGGCCGAGGTGAGGATGACTCCGGTGCTCTCCTGATCCTGCTCGATGGCGTCGAGTTCGGCGGCGAGAGCCGCCACGAACAGCGCGTTCATGGTGTTGACCCGCTGGTTCGGGTCGTCGATGGTCAGGGTGACGATCCCGCCGGAATCGCGGGTGCGGCGAATGGCAGTCATGGTTTCGGTGTCCTTTCCGGAATGCTCAGAGGGCTTCGACGACGGTCGCGATGCCCATGCCGCCGCCGACGCACAGCGTCACCAGCCCGTAGCGGCCGCCGGTGCGGTGCAGTTCGTCCAGCACGGTGGAGACGAGCATGGCGCCGGTCGCGCCGAGCGGATGCCCCATGGCGATCGCGCCCCCGTTGACGTTGATCTTCGCGAGGTCGACCCCGAGATCGGCGGCGAAGCGGAGCACCACCGCGGCGAACGCCTCGTTGACCTCGAAGAGGTCGATGTCGGAGACCTCGAGCCCCGCCCTGGCCAGCGCCTTGCGGGAGGCGGGCGCCGGGGCGGTGAGCATGATCGTCGGATTGTCGCCGGAGACCGCGGTCGCCACGATCCGGCCGCGCGGGGTCAGCCCCAGTTCGGCGCCTGCCCGCTCGCTGCCGATCACCAGCAGGGCGGCACCGTCCACGATGCCGGAGCTGTTGCCCGCGTGGTGCACGTGGTCGATCCGCTCGACCTCGGGGAACTCCTGCAGCGCCACCGCGTCGAACCCGGCCTCGGCACCCAGAGCGGCGAAGGACGGCCGGAGCTTCGCGAGGGATTGCACGCTGGTCCCCGGGCGGATGGTCTCGTGCCGGTCGAGCACGACCCGGCCGGTGCGGTCGCGGACCGGGACGACCGAGCCCGCGAAGCGCCCCTCCGCCTCCGCCTTGGCGGCCAGCTCGTGCGAGCGGGCCGCGAACTCGTCGACATCGGCGCGGCCGAAGCCGTCGATGGTGGCGATCAGGTCGGCGCCGATGCCCTGCGGGACGAAGCCGGTGGCGAGGTTCGTGGCGGGATCCTCCATCCAGGCCGCGCCGTCGGAGCCCATCGGCACCCGCGACATGGACTCCACGCCGCCCGCCAGCACCACGTCCTCGAACCCGGACCGCACCTTCTGCGCCGCCAGGTTCACCGCCTCCAGCCCCGAGGCGCAGAACCGGTTGATCTGCACCCCGGCCACGGTGTGCGGCAGCCCCGCCACCAGCGCGGCCGTGCGCGCGATGTCGCCGCCCTGCTCGCCGATCGGCGAGACGACGCCGAGCACGATGTCGTCGATCCGGGCCGGGTCCAGCGCCGGGTTGCGCTCCAGCACCGAGCGGATCGTCCCGCTCGCGAGGTCGATCGGCTTGATCGTGTGCAGCGCCCCGGAACTCTTGCCCCGGCCGCGCGGGGTTCGGACGGCGTCGAAGATCAGCGCCTGCGTGTCCGGCATGAAAACTCCTCTGTCGAAGGGATGGGCGTCGCTCACTCGGCGACGAAGGTGGCCAGCTCCGCGAGCGGCTGCCGCTCGGTGCGGTACTCGTTGACCGGGTGCCCTGGCCGCGGGTAGCCGAAGGAGATCCCGAGCAGCACCTGACGCTCCGGGGGCAGCCCGAAGTGCGCGCGCAGCAGCGGGGCCTGGGTGGCGAGCGCGGCCTGGGGAATCGTGGCGACTCCGCGGGCGTGCGCGGCGAGAACGAAGGTCGAGACGAAGATCCCGCAGTCGACGGCGCCGTACGCGCCGAGCCCGCGCTCCGTCGTCACGATGGCGACGTGCGGCGCGTCGAACAGGTCGAAGTTGCGCAGCGTCTGCCTGCCCGAGGCGGCCCGGTCGCTCCGGTCGATGCCGAGGCTGTCGTACAGCTGCCACCCGCTGACCCGCCTGCGGTCGCGGTAGACCCCGTCGTAGGACTCGGGGAACGGGATGTCCGGCGCGGCCTCCGGACCGGCGGCAACGGCGGCGGCCAGCGCGGCGCGCAGCCGGTCGGTGCCCGCCCCCTCGGTCACGTGCACGTGCCACGGCTGGGTGTTGCACCACGAGGGCGAGCGCCCGGCCAGCTCCAGGATGCGGTCGATCTCCGCGCGCGGCACGGGCTCCGGAGCGAAGGCGCGGCAGCTCCACCGTGCGCGCAGGAGGCGCTCGAGGGCGGCGGTGGCCTCGTCGTCGGGAGCGAGAACGGTGGTGTCGAGCCTCTGGGACATGCGAATTCCTCACCGGAAGGCGGCAGTGGGGCGCTCGCTGCGACAGCGAGGCCAGACACGGAGTGTAGACATAGTGTCTGGTTGCGTCTACCCTCGGTGTAACGGCAGTCACAACGAGGAGATGGACCATGACCAGCGCAGCTACGCGCCCGGACGAGCGCACCTTCCGAGGCGACCTCGACGTTCCCCCCGGGCTCCCCCGCGGTATCGATCTCGGCCGGATCGCCAACCGGGACAGGGCCATCGCGATGTACGGCCGGGAGCTGGTGGAGCGGCTCACCGACCACGCCCTGCTCGCCGACGACTACGCCTACCGGGCGATGCTCGACTTCAAGGACAAGTCGACGGGCGCGAACTGGCGCACCTTCGACCTCGCGCTGGATCAGGGCATCGACGCGGTGCCCGACCCGAGCCCGGGGCTGGTCGCCCTGTTCGCCGAGCTCGACCGGATCCCGGACTGGGTCGACTTCGACCAGCTCTACCGCGGCGCGGTCGCCTTCTGGCGGGCCGGGCCGATCGTCCCGCCGGTGCTCGCCTGGGCCACCATCGCCGGCGGCTTCTCCATGTACAGCGCGACCCGGCCGGTGCTGTTCAGCGGCAGGCTGCGGCAGTCGGACAAGGTCGGCACCCGGCTGATCGAGAGCTTCCGCTACGTCGTCGCGGCCTACACCCCCGGCGGCATGGGCCGCTTCGAGGAGGGGTTCCGGCTCACCGCGAAGGTGCGGATGATCCACGCCGCGGTCAGGCACAGCCTGAGCCGCTCGGCGGCGTGGGACTGGGCGAACTGGGGCGTCCCGATCAACAACCTGGACGGCATGGTCACCCAGGCCGGGCAGTTCGGCGTGAAGTTCGTCGACGCCGTGCAGAACTCCGGCTTCCGCTACAGCGACCGCGAACTCGAGGACATGTTCGCGCTCAGCCGCTACGTGGGGCACGTGATCGGCGTCCCGGAGGAGATCCTGCACACCGACTACGCGGACGCGCGCCGCAAGACCGAGGTGCACACCCTGATCGAGCTGCCGCCGGACGAGCTGTGCCGCGACGTCGTGCACTCGGTGATCGCCTACAGCGTGGAGAACCCGCCCGGCGACGTGGAGGTGCTGCCCGGCCCGATCGCCAGGTTCATGACCACCGAGCGCCGCCTCGCCCTCGCCTACGGGCTGCTGCACTCCTGGATCCCCGCCGACGTGCTCACCGCGCTCGGCGCCGAGCGCACGCCGTGGCGGCACGTGCTGCCCGCGATCCGGCCGCTCGTCTCGGCCGCGCACGGGATCGGCAGGCTGCTCCCGCACGACGACGAGAAGACCGCCTTCGACATCCTGCGCACCTTCAACGCGGCCATCGAGGTACCGAAGGGGCACCGGGCCGTCGCCGTGGCGAATCCGGAGGAAGTGCACGCCGACATCGCCGCCAACCGGGGCGGCATGCCCGTGGTGTCCGGCTCGTGACCGGCGCCGCCCCGCCCCTGGCCGGCGTGCGGATCATCGAGCTGGCCGGGATCGGGCCTGGCCCCTTCGCCGGGATGATGCTCGCCGATCTCGGCGCCGAGGTGATCTGCGTCGACCGCCCGGGCGGCAATCCCTGGGCGGTGCACGGCCATTCGCTGCTGTTCCGCAGCAGGCGCCATGTCGCGGTCGACCTGAAGACGGCGGCGGGCGCGGCGGTGGTGCGCCGGTTGTGCGCGGACGCGGACGGGTTGATCGAGACCTTCCGGCCCGGGGTGGCCGAGCGGCTCGGCGTCGGCCCGGCGGACTGCACGGCGGTCAACCCGGACCTGGTCTACGGCCGGATGACCGGCTGGGGGCAGAGCGGCCCGATGGCATCGATGCCGGGTCACGACATCAATTACATCGCGCTGGCCGGAGCGCTGCACGCGATCGGCCGCAGGGGCGAGCCGCCGGTGCCGCCGCTCAACCTGGTCGGCGATTTCGGCGGCGGCGGCATGCTGCTCGGGTTCGGCATGCTGGCGGGGATCCTGGCCGCGCGCGGCGGCGCGGGCGGCCGGGTGGTCGACGCGGCCATGATCGACGGCGTCTCGGCGCTGATGGCGATGTTCCACACCTACCGGGCGGAGGGGCTGTTCACCGACGAGCGCGGCACCCACCTGCTCGGCACCGGCGCCTTCTGCTACGACGTCTACCGCACCGCCGACGGTCGGTGGGTCAGCATCGGCGCCATCGAGGCGCCCTTCTGGCACGAGCTGTGCGACGTCCTCGAGCTGCCGGACGAGCTGCGCGACAACCAGTTCGACACCGAGAACCAGGACGAGTACCGGCGCGTCCTGGCCGAGCGGATCGCGCGCTACGACCGCGCGGAGCTCGACAAGCTGCTCCTCGGCAGCAACACCTGCTACGCGCCGGTGCTCTCGCTGGCCGAGGCCGTCGAGCACCCGCACCACCGGGAGCGCGGCACCTTCGTGGAGATCGGCGGCGTGGTGCAACCTGCTCCCGCACCCCGCTTCGACGGCGCACCGCCGACCACCCCGCGCCCGCGCCGCTCCCCCGGCGCCGACAGCCGCGCCGTGCTAGCCGAGCTCGGCTACCCCGACGACGAGGTCGCCGCGCTCGTGGACAGCGGAGTCGTCGCAGATTGAAGTCCGTCACCGCGACAACGGGGTCGCGGTCTCCGCACGACAACGACGTGGTGCGGCGCCGTCGGAGGGGGAGCACTCGGCGAGTGCTCCCCCTCCGATTTCGTCAGAGCCCGAGCGAACGGCCGACGATCTCGCGCATGATCTCGTTGGTGCCGCCGTAGATCTGCTGCACCCTGGCGTCCCGCCAGCGCCTGGCGACCTCGTACTCCTCCATGTAGCCGTAGCCACCGTGCAGCTGCAGGCAGGCGTCGAGCGCCTCGAACTCGAGTTCGGTGGTCCAGAACTTCGCCCCGGCCGCCTCGGCGGCGGTCAGCTCCCCGCTGTTCCGCGCCTCGATGCACCGGTCGATGAAGACCCGCGCCACCCCGACCCGGGTCGACAGGTCGGCCAGCCGGAACCGGTTGGCCTGGAACGAGCCGATGGGTTGCCCGAACGCGGTGCGCTCCCTGGCGTAGTCGAGCGCGGTCCGCACCGCGTGCTCGGCGCTGGCGACCGCGACCACCGCCATCGACAGCCGCTCCTGCGCGAGATTGCCCATGAGCAGACGCAGCCCGTTGCCCGGTTCGCCGAGTACGTTCTCCTCGGGTACCAGGACGTCGCGGAAGAACAGCTCGGCCGTGTCCTGCGCGCGTCGGCCGATCTTCTCCAGCTTGCGCCCCCGCTCGAAGCCTGCGCTCTCGCTCGGCACGACGAACAGCCCGAAGCCGTCGGCCTCCGGAGTGCGGGCGGCGACGATGATCAACTCCGCCTGGATGCCACGGGTGACGAAGGTCTTGGCGCCGTTCAGCCGCCACCCGTCGCGCTCCCGGACGGCGGTGGTCTTGATGGCGCGCAGATCCGACCCGGTGCCCGGCTCCGACATGGCGATCGCGATCGCCGTGTCGCCGGAGACGATGCCGGGCAGCCAGCGCCGCTGCTGCTCGGACGAGGCGATATCGAGGTAGTACGGCAGCACGATGTCGTTGGTCAGCGAGAAGCCGTCGCCGACGGTCCCGGTGCGCACCACCTCCTCGTTCAGCACCGCGTTGAACCGGAAGTCGCGCAACCCGGCACCGCCGAACTCCTCGGGGGCGGCGAAGCCGACCAGCCCCTGGGCCGCGGCGGCCCGCCAGAAGCCGCGGTCGACCTGGCCCGCCGCCTCCCACTCAGCGGTGTGCGGGACCGCGTTCTTCTCCAGGAAGCTGCGGACGGCGGCGCGGAACTGCTCGTGCTCGTCGGCGAAGAGCGTGCGGCGCATGTCAGATCCCCATCGCTTTCCCGATGATCTCCTTCATGATTTCGCTGGTCCCGCCGTAGATGCGCTGCACCCGCGCGTCGGCGTAGGCCCTGGCGATCGGGTACTCGGCCATGTAGCCGTAGCCGCCGAAGAGCTGCAGGCAGGCGTCCACGACCCGGCCCTGGGTCTCGGTCGCCGCCAGCTTCGCCATCGCGGCGCGCTCGGCGGTGAGTTCCCCCGCGACGTGCTCGCGCAGGCAGTCGAGGACGAAGGCCCGCAGCACCTCGGTTCGGGTGTGCGCCTCGGCCAGGGTGAACCGGGTGTTCTGGTAGTTCGCCAGCGGCTTGCCGAAAACGGTGCGCTCCCGGACGTAGGCGCTCGCGTGCTCGATCGCGCGGGCGGCGGCCGCGGTGCTCGCCACGGCGATCGTCAGCCGCTCCTGCGGCAGGTTCGACACCAGCGCGCCGAAGCCACCGCCGGGCTCGCCCAGCAGGTTCGCGACCGGCACGCGCGCGCCGTCGAAGAACAGCTCGGCGGTGTCCTGGGCATGCATGCCGATCTTCTCCAGGTTGCGGCCGCGGCCGAAGCCGGGGGTGTCGCGCTCCACCACGAGCAGCGAGAGCCCGCCGTGCCGGTTCGCGCCCTGCTCGGTGCGGACGGCCACGATCACCAGGTCGGCGTTCATGCCGTTGGAGATGAAGGTCTTCGCGCCGTGCACGACGAAGTGGTCGCCGTCGCGGGTCGCGGTGGTCCGGATACCGGCGAGATCGGAGCCGGTGCCTGGCTCGGTCATGGCGATCGCGGCGATCGACCGGCCCGTGGCGAGGCCGGGCAGCCAGCGTTCGCGCTGCTCGGCGGTGGCGTAGCGGAGGAAGTAGGGCACACAGATGTCGTTGTGCAGGTTGATGCCGAGCGACATCACCCCCGCCCGCGACACCTCCTCCGCGATCACGGCGTTGAAGCGGAAATCGTCGACGCCACCGCCGCCGAACTCCGCATCGATCGCCATGCCGAGGAAGCCGTGGCCGCCCGCCTCGGCGAAGACCTCGCGCGGAATGATCCCGTCCTGCTCCCACCGGGGGTAGTCCGGGACCACGCTCGCCTCGAGGAACGCGCGGAAGCTCGCCCGGAAACCCTCGTGCTCGGACTCGTAGATCGCCCCGCCGCGGGAGCGCTGCTCGACAGTCGTCATAGCGGTGAAGGTACATGCCATCCATACACAATGTATGGATACCTCGCCGAAGTGATTGACACCACGTCTGAACAATTTGTATGGTCTCGCTATGTCGCAGTCGCTTCCCCCCTTCTCGCCTCCCGACTGGGGAGCCCCGCCTGCCGGGAGTTTCCGGCCGACGGCCGATTTCACCGATGCCGCGCTCGACGCCGCGCTCGCCGACGCCAACCTGCCGGTGCTGCTCGGCGCGCTCGCGCTGCTGACCGGCGAGGACCGCTGGATCGAGGCCCCCTACCTGCCGACGGCCCCGCGCGACCTCGGCGACCACGACACCGGCGGCTTCCCCGACGAACTGCGGCGGCGCATCCGCGCCGAGGCCGCCGCCGTCCTGCGCGCCTGGCGGGACGGCAGCGAACCGTTCCCGGCGGCGCAGCCGCCGCCCGAGCGGCTGAGCCGGGTGCTGTCGGTGCTGCTCGCCGACGCCATCCCGGCCGAGTACGGCACGCTGCTCGGCGAGGAGATGGGGATCTTCCCCCGGCACAGCGCGCCGCGGGCACCGGTCGACCCCGGCTTCCGGGTGCTGATCATCGGCGCGGGCGTGTCCGGGCTCGCCATGGCGATCCGCCTCGGGCAGGCCGGGATCGGCTACGTCGTGGTGGAGAAGAACGACGAGGTGGGCGGCACCTGGCACGAGAACGTCTACCCCGGCTGCGGCGTCGACACCCCGAGCCACCTCTACGCGCTGTCCTTCGACCCGAATCCCGGCTGGTCCACCTACTTCGCCCCGCAGGACGAGCTGGCGGCCTACTGGCGGGCGCTCGCCGACCGGCACGGCGTCCGGGAGCACATCCGGTTCGGTACCCGGGTCGAGGCCGCCGTGTACGACGAGACCGCCGCGCGGTGGGAGGTGACGGTCCGGCCCGCAGGCGGCGCCGCCGAGACGCTCACCGCGGACATCGTGGTCAGCGCGGTCGGGCTCCTGAACCAGCCGAGCGTGCCCGATCTCCCCGGCCTCGCCGACTTCCGCGGGCCCGCCGTACACACCGCGCGGTGGGATCCGGCGATCGAGCTCGCGGGCAAGCGCGTCGCGGTGATCGGCACCGGCGCCAGCGCCATGCAGGTCGTGCCCGCCGCGGCGGGGGTCGCGGCGAAGGTCACCGTCTTCCAGCGCACCGCGCAGTGGGCGACGCCGCACCCGAACAAGGGCCGCGAGGTGCCCGCCGCCTTCCGCTTCCTCTGCGAGCACGTGCCGTTCTACCTCGCCTGGTACCGGGCCAGGCTGTTCTGGCGGATGGGCGACAAGGTGTGGGGCCTGCTCCAGGTGGACCCCGGCTACCCCGACCTCGGCCGGGCGGTGAACAAAAGCAACGACCGGCTGCGCGCCGCGCTGACCGCCTACATCGAACGCGAGCTCGACGGCAGGCCGGACCTGATCGCCAAGAGCGTGCCGGACTACCCGCCCTACGGGAAGCGGATGCTCATCGACTGCGGCTGGTTCCGCACCCTGCGCCGCGACGACGTGGAACTGGTGACCGAGCCCATCGACACCATCACCGCCGACGGCATCCGCACCGCGGACGGACACCACCACGACGCCGACATCATCGTGCTCGCCACCGGTTTCGACGCGGTGAACGTCCTCGCCTCGTACCGGGTCGAGGGCAGGGACGGGCGGGTCCTGCGCGACGTCTGGGGCGCGGGCGACGGCCGGGCACACCTCGGCATCACCGTGCCCGGCTTCCCGAACTTCTTCTGCCTGTACGGCCCGAACACCAATACCGGCCACGGCGGCACCGTCATCGCGGGCACCGAGATGCAGGTGCAGTACGTCAGCGCCGCGATCGCCGCGCTGCTCGACAACGGCTGGGCCGCGATGGAGGTCAGGCAGGACGCGCACGACGCCTACAACTGCGAACTGGACGACGCGCTCGCGCGGACGGTCTGGGACTTCGGCGGCACCACCACCTACTACCGCAACAGCCGCGGCCGCATCGTCACCAACAGCCCGTGGCGCTACATCGACTACTGGAAACGGGTCAACGCGCCGCGGCAGGCGGACTTCGAGATCACCCACCGCGATGCCGCCGTCGCGGCCACGCCGACCCGATGATGTGAGGAAGCCATGTCCGAACTGGTAGAGACCGCCGCACCCGGTGCGGCGCCCGGGATAGCCGCCGCCACCCTGCCGCAGGCCTTCCAGGCCACCGCCGCCGAGCGCGGCGACCGGCCCGCGCTCGTCGCGTACGGCGAGGACCGCACGCTGAGCTGGCGCGAGTACGCGGCCGCCGTCGAGGAGGTCGCCGCGGGGCTCGCCGCGCTCGGCGTCCGGCGCGGCGACACCGTGGCGATCATGCTGTCCAACAGCCCCGAGTTCCACATCATCGACATGGCGGCGCTGCACCTGGGCGCCACCCCCTTCTCCGTCTACCTCACCTCCGCGCCCGAGCAGCTCGCCTACCTCTTCGACAACGCGGGCAACGCCGTGCTGGTCGCCGAGGAGCGCTTCCTCGACGTCGTCGCGCGCACCGGCGCGCCGCTGCTGAAGCACGTGGTGGTCACCGACGCGGACCGGCCGGGAACGGTCGCGGGCGCCGAGGTGCTCCCGCTGGCCGAGCTGCGCGGGCGCAGGCCGCCCGGCTTCGACTTCGCCGCGACCTGGCGGGCGGTGCGGCCCGGCGACATCGGCACGCTGATCTACACCTCGGGCACCACCGGCGACCCGAAGGGCGTCGAGCTCACCCACGCGAACCTGATGTTCGTCATGCACTCGTGCAATATCCGCTTCCCGTTCGACCCCGAGGGGGCGGCGATCTCCTACCTGCCCACCGCGCACGCGGCGGACCGGGTCTTCTCGCACTACCTGGCGACCGTCACCGGCTGGCCGATCACCACCGTGCGCGATGCCGCGACGGTCTTCGCGGCGGTCGCGCAGGCCCGCCCGTCCTGGTTCCTCGGGGTGCCGCGCATCTGGGAGAAGCTGCGCGGCGCGCTGCTCACCCGCTTCGCTTCGCTCCCCGACGAGCAGCGGACGGCAACCGCGGCGATGGTCGAATCGGCGATCACCGCCGTGCGGCTCGGCCAGGAGCGCGCCGACATCCCGGCGGAGCTGCGCGCCCGGCTCGACATCGCCGAGGAGCGTGTCTTCGGGCCGCTGCGCACCCAGCTCGGCCTCGACCGGGTCGCCCTGCTGATGACCGGGGCCGCGCCCATCGCGCCCGCGGTGCACGAGTTCTTCCTCGCCGTCGGGCTGCCGCTGCAGGAGGGCTTCGGCATGTCCGAGACCGGGGCGCTCGGCTTCACCAACCTGACCACCGACATCCGGATCGGCCTGGTCGGGCTGGCCCAGCCGGGCACCGAGGCCGTGCTCGCCGCGGACGGCGAGCTGCTGCTGCGCGGACCGCACGTGATGCGCGGCTACCGCGGGGACCCGGAGCGCACCGCCGAGGCGATCGACCCGCGGGGCTGGCTGCACACCGGCGACATCGCGGTCATCGACGCCGACGGCTGGGTCCGCATCGTCGACCGGAAGAAGGAGCTGATCATCAACGCGGCGGGCAAGAACATGTCGCCGGTCAATATCGAGAGCACACTCAAGAGCGCCTCGCCGCTGCTCGGGCAGGTCTGCGTCGTCGGCGACCGCAGGCCGTTCAATATCGCGCTCATCGTGCTCGACCCCGACGCCGCGCGAATCTTCGCCGAGGAGAACGGCATCGCGGACGCCTCCCCCGCCGCCCTTGTCGCGGAGCCGCGGCTGCGCGCCGCCGTCGACGCGGCGGTGGAGCGGGCGAACGCCCGGCTCTCCCGGGTCGAGCAGGTCAAGGCGTACCGCCTGCTCGGCACCGAGTGGCTCCCCGACTCCGCGGAACTCACCCCGACGATGAAGCTGCGGCGCCGCGGCGTGGCGGCGAAGTACGCCGACGTCATCGAGGACGTCTACCGGGAAGCCACCCGACCCGCGTGACGCCACCTCCGGACTCCGGGCGGGTGAGGAACCGCGTGCCGACTCACCCGCTCGGCCACCACGCCGGGCGGAGCGGGGCAGACAGGTCGACCGGTCATCGTGTCCAGACATCGACTAGGGTGGCCGGGTGGACAGGGAATCGCTAGCACGTCGACGGCCCCGGGCCCATGACGGCGGGGCCGCCGCCGAACTCGCCGTCTTCGCGGCGACCGAGGAGCTGCTGCACACCACGTCGCTGCACGACCTGACCGTGGCTCAGATCATCCAGCAGGCCAAGCTCTCCAGGGCGAACTTCTACCACTATTTCGCCTCCAAGTTCGATGTCGTGGTGGCGATGGTGTCGCGGCTGCTCACCGACACCTACACCGCCGAGGGGCCGTGGAACTCCGAGCTCGGCCGCTCCAGGCAGCGGGCACTGGACGAGAACCTGCAGCGCACCATCGGGATGTGGTCGGCGCACGGCCCGCTCATCTGCGCGGTGGTGGAGAACATGCACAGCCACCCGGCACTCGGCGCGGCCTGGAACGTCATGCTGCAGCGCTTCGTTTCGGCGATCGGCGAGCAGGTCGAGCACGAGCGGGCCGCGGGCCGCGCGCCCGCGGGCGCGCCGGCCGAGCTGGTGGCCACGGTCCTGGTCTGCGGCTACGAGCGGAGCTTCTACGTCGGGCAGCGCCGCCTCGATCCCCGGATTCCGGAGCCCGCGGCCGCGGTCGCCGCGATCACCGAACTCACCCTCGCCGGGATCTTCGGCGCCGAACGCCCGGTCGAGCGGGCTCGGAAACGCGCGAAGGTCGCCGCGCCGCCGGTCGCCGCGCCGGAGCGTCCGGCGGCGACGCCCGGTGGTGACGCCGAGACCAAGGCGGCGCTGCTCCGGGCCACCAGCGAACTGCTCGGCGAGATGACGCTCGACCAGCTGAGCGTCGCGAAGATCCTCGATCGCTCGAAGCTCTCGCGCGCCACCTTCTACTTCTACTTCGGGAACAAGGACGACGCGTTCATCGAGCTGTTCCAGTCCGTGGCCGACCGCATCGTGCGCGGCTTCGCCGACCTCGCCGCGGCCGACCGCACCGACCCCGCCGGCATCCGGGGGGCGATCAGCGCCTGGCTGGAACTCGATCCGGCCGATCTCGGCGTGCTGCGCAACGCCATTCACGAATGGCCGCGCCGCCCCGAGCTGCGCCTGCGCTACCTGGACACCGTCGCCACCATGACGGCCACCCTCGAGCGCGTCATCGACGCCGACCGCGCGGCGGGGCTCGCCGTCGCAGGCCCGCCTGCCGGCGAGTTCGCCGCGGTACTGCTGTGGACCATCGAGCGCAGTATCGCGGGCTCGCTCGCCGGCGAGGCGCACCTGGGGGACATCGACGCCGTCGCGTCCTTCCTCGGCGACCTGCTCGTCGCCGCCGTCTACGGAGTCTGATCGGCCCCGCCGACGGGGGCAGGCTCCGGCCAGTACCGATCCCGCAGCGTCCGCTTGTACAGCTTCCCGGTCGGCAGCCGCGGCATTTCCTCGATGAAGTCGAAGGAGCGCGGGCATTTGAATCGGGCCAGGTGCTCGCGGCAGAACACCCGTAGCCGCTCGGCCAGCTCGGGCGTCGCCCCGTCCGGGTCGAACGGCTGGATCACCGCCTGCACCGCCTCGCCGAAATCCTCGTCGGGAACGCCGAACACGGCCGCGTCCATGACCTCGGGGTGCGTGACGAGCAGGTTCTCGATCTCCTGCGGATAGATGTTCACCCCGCCGGAGATGATGACGAACGCCTGCCGGTCGGTGAGGAACAGGTACCCGTCCTCGTCCAGGTAGCCGATATCGCCGATCGTGGACATGGTGCCGCCGGGGTCGCGGGCCTCGGCGGTCTTGCCCGGATCGTTGAGGTACTCGAACGAGCTGTTGCCGCCACGGAACCAGATGTCCCCCGGGGTGCCGGGCGGCTGCGGATCGCCGCTCTCGTCCAGGACGACGATCTCGCCGAAGAAGGCGCGGCCGACGGTGCCCGGGTGCGCCAGCCACTCCTCCGGCGTGCAGCCGCAGGTGCCGTTGGCCTCGGTGCCGCCGTAGTACTCGTAGATCACCGGCCCCCACCAGTCGAACATGTCCTGCTTGACCTGGCGCGGGCACGGCGCGGCGCCGTGCACCGCCACCTCGAGCGTCGAGTGGTCGTACCGGTCGCGGACCTCGGCGGGCAGCTTCAGCAGCCGGGAGAACATGGTCGGCACCACCATCGTGTGCGTCACCCGGAACTCGTCCAGCAGCGCGAGGAACTCCTCCGCGTCGAACCGCTCCATGACGATATGGGTCGCGCCGAGCCGCAATCCGATGGAGATCGTGGACTGCGGGCCCGAGTGGTAGAGCGGCGCCGGAGAGAGGAACACCATCCCCTCGCGCATGTGGAACAGCCGCTTGCCCATCTCCTCGATGCCGAGCTGGGTGTCCGGCGCGACATCGGGCAGCTGCCGCTTGACCGCCTTGGGCCGCCCGGTGGTGCCGGAGGAGTAGAACATCGGCGTGCCGAGCCGCTCGCGCTCCACCGGCGTCACCGGGTAGCCCGCGAGCACGGTCGCGAAGTCCAGGAACGGCGGCTCGGCGCCGTCCACCATGAGCCAGTGCTCGACGTCCGGGCACAAACCGGGAAGTCTGCACGCCACCTCGGCTTTCGCGGTGCTGCTGATCACCACCTTCGCGCCGCAGTCGCGGACGATGTAGGCCGCCTCCTCCGCGGCGAGGAACGAGTTCACCGGCGTGTAGTACAGGCCGGTGCGTTCGGCGGCGGCCATGGTCACGATCAGCTCGAGGTGGTTCTCGGTGAAGATCGCGATGGGGTCGGTACGGCGCAGGCCGATGGCGCGGAAGTGGTGGGCGAGCCGGTTGGCCCGCTCGTCCAGTTGCCGGTAGGTGAGCGTCTCGCGAGTACCGGCCATGATGATCGCGGGTCGGTCGGGGTGCTCGGAGACGAGTCGGCCGGGGTACATGTCCAAACTCCTCGCTAGCTGTGATCCAGGTCTCTCGAGTGAATGTAAACTTTGATGCCCTCTCGAGTCAATAGCGTCATTTACTGCGCAGATACTGCTTACTGTTAATATCCACTCCGACACATGAGGGGGCTGGATGACTCGGCGCAGTGCACAGATCATGCGGGCGGCCGCGGTGCTGTTCCGCGACGCCGGGTACCGGAACGTGAGCATCGACGAGATCGGCGCCGCCGTGGGGCTCACCGGGCCCGCGGTGTACCGGCACTTCGCCGGCAAGCACGACATCCTGGTGCGCACGCTCATCGGGCAGGTCGAGCTCGTCGAGGACATGGCGCGCCGGGCCGCCGACGGGCCGGGCACGCCCGGGCAGCGCATGGCCGGCTTCCTCGCCGACCTGGAGCAGCACTCCGTGCACCGCGACGAGGCGATGCTGTGGCGGCGCGAGCGCAGGCACCTGCGCCCGGCCGAGCGCGAGCGGTTCCGCGCCGCGTTCGGGAAGGTGCTCGGCCACACCCGATCCGCGCTCGCGGCCGCCCGGCCCGACCTCGGCGAAAGCGGCCTGGAGCTGCTCTCGGTGGCCCTGCTCTCGCTCTTCGGCAACACCCCCGAGATGCGCGTCGGGCTGGACGACGCCCGGCTGGCCGCGGTGCAGGGCGGGCTCGCCCGCGCGATCGTCGGGTGCGCGCCGCCCGGCGGCGCCGGGGTCGCGAGACCCCGTCCGGCCGAACGCACTCCGGCCGGGCGCCGGGAGCGGATCGTCGCCGCCGCCGCCGAGCTGTTCGACCGCCGCGGCTTCCACGATGTGCGCGTGGACGACATCGCCCGCGCGGCCGGCATGTCCGGGGCAACGCTCTACCAGCAGTTCCCGAACAAGACGCTGATCCTGCGGGCCATCCTGGAGCGCGGGGCCGAGGGGCTGCTCTACGTGACCGCCGAGGCGCTCGCGCGGGCGGACGACGCCCTCGACACCCTGGTCGGCACCTACGTCGACCAGGCGCTCGGGCTGCACGGGCGCACCATGCGCATCCTCGCCACCGATGCCATCTACCTGCCCGACGACACCCAGCGGGACCTGCGCGCCGCGCAGCGCGAGTACGTCGCCGAGTGGACCGACGCCGTCCGGGCCCGCCACCCGGACCACCCGGCCACCGAGGCCCGCGCGGTCGCGCTCGCGGTGATCGGCGTTGTCACCGACCTCTCCCAGACCGGCCGCGTCCGCACCCACCCGGACATCGACGCCGAGCTGCGGGTCCTCGCGCACGCCATGCTGACTCCGGCCGCGGCGGAATGCGAAACTGGAGCGATGACCGAGCCGACCGGACGACGCTGATGGCCCGCCCCGCCGACACCGCCCCGGCGCCCGCGCGCCGCGGCCGCCGCGCCGACCAGATCGCGGCCGCCGCCGGTGAGCTCTTCCGCACGCTCGGCTACCAGAACGTCGGCATCGACCAGATCGGCGCCGCGGTCGGGCTCACCGGGCCCGCGGTCTACCGGCACTTCAAGGGCAAGAACGCCATCCTGGTCGCCGCGCTGATGCGGCAGGTGGCCATGGTCGACGAGCTCGCCATCCGCGCCGACACCGCGGGCGGCACCCCGCGCCAGCGTTTCGACCTGCTGCTCGACGGACTCGGCGACCTCACCGCGTACCACGACGAGGCCACCCTGTGGCGCCGCGAGCAGCGGCACCTGGAACCGGCGCAGCGCGCGGTCTTCGAGGAGAACTTCGTCCAGGTGACCGCGCGGATCGCGGACGGCATCCGCGGCATCCGCCCCGAGCTGTCCGCACCCGACGCGGAGCTGCTCGGCTTCGCCGTCCTCACCATGTACTCCAACACCAGCGGTATCCGCGGCACCCTCACCCCGGAGCGGCTGCGCGAACTGCAGTCCGCCATCGCCCGCGCCATCGCCGCCTGCGAACTGCCCGCCGCCACCGAGCCGCCACCGCCCGCCACCGCGCCCCGGCTCCCGGCCGGGCGCCGCGAGCGAATTCTCGCCGCCGCCACCGAGCTCTTCGACGAGCGCGGCTTCTACGACGTCCGCATCGACGACATCGCCGCGGGCGCGGAGATGTCGGTGAGCACGCTCTACCAGTACGCGAACAGCAAGACCGAGGTGCTGCGGGCGATCCTGCACCGCGGCGCCGAAGGGCTGCTCTACGTCACCGCGGAGACGCTGGCCGCGGTCGCCGACCCCGCCGAGGTACTCGACGCGCTGATCGCCGGCTACATCCGGCAGACGCTCGGCATGCACGGCCGGATCATGCGCATCCTCGCCGCCGATCTGCTCTACCTGCCCGAGCAGGAGCAGACGGCGCTGCGCGAGACCCAGCGCGAGTACGTCGCCGAGTGGGTGCAGGCGATCCTCGCCCGCAGCGAGGGGCTCGCCGCCGAGGACGCGCGGGCGCTCGCGCTGGCGGCGATCGGGGTGCTCACCGATATCTCGCAGCACCCGCGGTTGCGCGCGCGTCCGGGGGTCGCCGCCAAGCTGGCGGCCATCGCGCGGGCGGCGGTGCTCACCCGTATCGGGTGATATCCGGGCGATCGCTCGACACGGCGCACGCCGCGTAGTTCGCTGGGAGCAGCTTCCCCGGAAGGAGCCTCCGTGCCGCGATCCCCCGCCCGCCGGTGAGCAGGCAGGCGCTGCTGCACCGCCCGCTGTTCACCGGCGGGCTACCGCTCGACCGGCACCGGGCGGCCGCGCGGATCAGCGCCTACGTCTACGGCAATGTCCTGATCCTGGCCGCGCTGATCCCGATCCCGGTCAGCCCGAGGCACGTGGGCATCCTGATCGTGGTCGGCGCGGCGCTCTCGACCTTCGTCGCGCACGCCTTCGCGGAGAGCATCGGGCAGAGCATCCGGGAGAACCGCTCGCTGACCTCGGTCGACCGCAGGGGCGAGCTGCGCGACTCGCTCCCCATCCTGACCGCCGCGCTGCTGCCCTGCGCGATCCTGGCCTGCGCCTGGTTCGGCTGGCTCGAACCGCGTACCGCGCAGCTGCTGGCGGAGGGCACCGTGCTGGTCCGGATCGGCGGCACCGCCTTCGTCGTCCGGCGGTTGCAGGGGCGGAAGCCGCACCGCTCCACGTTGATCCAGGCGCTGCTCGTCACCGCCGCGGCTACCGCGGTGGTCGTGGTGAAGGTGATTCTCACCCACTAGTCACCCGCGATGGGTGAGGCGCGGCGAGCACCGAGGGCGGATACTCGAGGCAGCGTCGAGCAGGAAGGACGGGCGCGATGAAGCCGTTGTCGTCGCTCGCCGCGCTGCCCGGCATCGTGACCGCGCGGCAGTACCGCAGGGAGTGGCTGCGCGACGACATCACCGCGGGGCTGGTGCTGACCGCCCTGCTCATCCCCGCGGGCATGGGGTACGCCGAGGCCGCCGGGCTGCCCGCCTACACCGGCCTCTACGCCACCATCGTGCCGCTGCTCGCCTACGCGCTCTGCGGGCCGTCGCGCATCCTCGTCCTCGGGCCGGACTCGTCGCTGGCGCCGCTCATCGCCGCCGCCGTGCTCCCGCTCGCCGTCGCGGACGACCCGGCGACCGCCATCGCACTGGCGGGTGTTCTCGGGGTGCTGGTCGGGCTGATCCTGCTGCTCGGCGGGTTCCTCCGGCTCGGCTTCGTCACCGAGCTGCTCTCCAAGCCGATCCGGCTCGGCTACCTGAACGCCATCGCGCTCATCGTGCTGGTGGGGCAGGTACCGAAGCTGCTCGGCTTCGCCGTCGACGCCGACGGCCTGCTCGGTGAGATCGCCGAGATCGGGCGCGCGCTCGGCTCCGGCGCGGTGCAGCCGCTCGCGGCGGCGGTCGGGCTCGGGTCGCTGGCGGTGATCGTCGGCTTCCGCCTGCTCCTGCCCGCGGTGCCGGGGGTGCTGGTCGCCGTGGTCGGTGCGATCGTGCTGTCCGCGGCGGCGGGGCTGACCGGCGACATCGGCATGGTGGGGGCGCTGCCGAGCGGTTTTCCGCTGCCGAGCTTCGGCGGCGTCGACTGGGGTGCGGTCGGGCGGCTGGCCGGGCCGGCGGCGGGGATCGCGCTGATCGCCTTCGCCGACACCGGCGTGCTGTCGCGGACCTTCGCCGCCAGGCACGGCACCGAGGTGAACGGCAACACCGAGATGAAGGCGATCGGCGTCGCGAACATCGCAGGCGGGCTCTTCGGCGGCTTCCCGATCTCGGCGAGCGGGTCGCGTACCCCCGTCGCCGAGCAGAGCGGCGCGCACACCCAGCTGGCCGGGGTGGTCGGCGCGGCAGCGGTGCTGCTGTTCGTGCTGGTAGCGCCCGGTGTCACCGCCTACCTGCCGGACGCGACGCTGGCCGCGGTCGTCATCGTGGCCGCCTCGGCGCTGATCGATGTCGGCGGGCTGGTCCGGATGTGGCGGATGAGCCGGGTCGAGTTCGCGCTGGCGGCCGCCGCGCTGCTCGGGGTCGCGCTGGTCGGGGTGCTGCAGGGCATTCTGGTCGCGATCGGGCTGTCGTTCCTGGCCGTGGTGGTCCGCGCCTGGCAGCCCTACCGCACCGAGCTGGTGCGCACCCCGGCCCGCCCCGGCTTCCACGACATCGAAC
The DNA here is from genome assembly GCF_042669725.1 of Nocardia sp. NPDC057227. Lineage (NCBI taxonomy): Bacteria > Bacillati > Actinomycetota > Actinomycetes > Mycobacteriales > Nocardiaceae > Nocardia > Nocardia sp. NPDC057227. Next base: position 226,114 of record NZ_JBHUXA010000010.1, read on the forward strand.
GCCACCCCGACGGCCACCGCATTCCCGGGCTGGTGCTGGTGCGGTTCGACGCGCCGCTGTTCTTCGCCAACGGCGAGATCTTCGACTCCTACGTGCGCTCGGTGGTGGCGCGCGCGCCGACGCCGGTCGAGTGGGTGGTCGTGGCCGCCGAGCCGATCACCGGGCTGGACACCACCGCCGTCGACGAACTCGTCGATCTGGACCGCTTCCTGGAGAGCAGGGGGATCCGGCTGGCCTTCGCCGAGATGAAGGGGCCGATCAAGGACCGGCTCATCCGGTTCGGCGTCGGGGACCGGTTCGGTCCCGGCCACTTCTATCCGACCGTCGAGGCGGCGGTCGAGGCGTTCGGCCGGCGGGCGGAATCGTGAGCGCGCGCCCCTGGTTCGCGCGCGCCGCGCTGCTGTGCGCGCTGGTCGCCGCGGTGCTCCCGATCGCGGTGGCGGGGTTGCGGGGCGCCGTCCTGCTGCTCGCGGTAGGGGCGGGTGGCGTCGTGGTGACCGTGGCGGCGCTGTACTGGGCGCTCACCCGGCGCGGGGTGTTGCGCGCGGCGGCTGTCGGGGTGGCGGTGGCGGCGCCGATCGTCGTGGTGGTCATGTACGTGCGGGCGCACCTGCTGTGGGTGGTGCTGCTCGCCGCCGGGTTCGCGGTGCTGGCGCTGCTCGCCGCCAGGGCGGCGCTGCGCCCGCCGCGCTCCCCCGTGCTCGAGCATCTCGCACCGGATGTCGAGCATCCCTTCCTGATCATGAATCCGCGCTCCGGCGGCGGGAAGGTGGTGGCGTTCGACCTGCCGCGCCTGGCCACCGAGCTCGGTGCCGAGGTGGCGCTGCTGGACGGCCCCGAGCCGATCGACGTCGTCGCGCTCGCCAGGGCGGCCGTCGCGCGCGGCGCGGACCTGCTCGGGGTGGCGGGGGGCGACGGCACCCAGGCGCTGGTCGCCGGGGTGGCGGCCGAGCACGGGCTGCCGTTCCTCGTCATCAGCGCGGGCACCCGCAACCACTTCGCCATGGACCTGGGGCTGGACCGCGCCGACCCGGCCGCCGGGCTGACCGCGCTCACCGACGGGGTCGAGTTGCGCGTCGACCTCGCCCGGATCAACGGGCGCCCCTTCGTCAACAACGCCTCCTTCGGCGTCTACGCCGAGATCGTGGAGGACCCGGCCTACCGCGACGACAAGGCGCGCACCGTGCTCGCACGGCTCCCCGACCTGCTGACCGGCCCCGACTCGGCGCTGCTCATCGCGCACGCGGACGAGACGAGGATCGTCGCCCCGCAGGCGATCCTGGTGAGCAACAACCCCTACGGCTCCGGCGATCTGGCCGGGCTGAGCCGCCGCGAGCGGCTCGACCGCGGCGTGCTCGGCGTCGCCGCGGTCGCGGTGGCGAGCACCGGCGCCGCCATCCGGCTGCTGCGCCGCACCCGCACCGACGGGCTGACCCGCCTGGACGCCACCACCGTCACCGTCGACGCCGCCGCCCCGCGGATCCCGGTCGGCGTCGACGGGGAATCGCTGCTGCTCGACACCCCCGTGCGCTGCACCATCGAGCCCGGCGCCCTGCGCGTGCGCGTTCCCGCGAACCGGCCGGGTGTGCGAGCCGCCGCACCCACGGTCGACTGGGTGCGGCTGCTGCAGCTGGCCGGTCCGGCGGACTAGCGTTCCGCCCTGGTGGCGTCGAACGCCTCCGCGCAGCGGATCAGCAGCGCCTGGAACAGCTCTCGCTCGTCGTCGGTGAACTCCTTGCCGACGGCGCGCTCCACCCGCACCGCGCGGGCGTCGGCCTCCCGCATGACCTCTTCGCCGCGGGGGGTCAGCCGGGTCTCCAGCACATTGCGGTGCCATTCGTGCGGATTGCGCTCGATGAGCCCGCGCTCCCGCAGGTTGGTCAGGATCGTGGTCATGGTGGGCGGGGTGACGCCGCAGAGCCGGGCGAGCGCGGCGGCGGAGATGCCGGGGTTCTCGGTGAGGAAGAGCAGCGCCGAGTACTGCGGCACGGTGACGCCGACCGGCTTCAGCGCGGCGTTCTTGGCGACGGTCAGGGCCTGCTCGGCGCGCTTGATGTAGGACCCGAGGCGCTCCGAAGCGGGCATGGACGTCATGCACGCATGGTATCCGGCCACTTTCTTGTTCGACCCTTGACGAGCATTCGAACTCTAACTTAGATTAGCTCTCGTTGTTCGATGTGACTTCACATAGCGAGGCAGGTTCCATGCTTCCCACCCTTTTTCGCCGTTCCGCCGTCGCCGCGTGCGCGCTGGCCGCGGTCGCCTGCGGCTCGACCGCCGCACCGGATCCGGTCGAGACCGCCTACGTGCTCCCCGGCGAGCGCGTCTACCCCGAGGGGATCGCCGCCGATCCCCGCACCGGCGACACCTACGTGGGCTCCTACGCCACCGGCGCGATCTATCGGGCCGCGCCGGACGCCGCCGAGGCGGAGGTGTTCCTGCCAGCGGGCGCCGACGGCCGGGCCACCGCGAACGGCCTGGAGGTCGACTCCGCCGGGCGGCTCTGGGTCACCGACTCCACCGCGGGCGTCACCGTCTACGACATCGCGAGCCGCAGGGTGCTCGCCCGGTTCGACGTGCCGGGCCCGCAGCCGCGCTTCGTCAACGATCTCGCCGTCACCCCGGACGGCAGCGCCTACCTGACCGACTCGGTGCGCGGCGTCGTCTACCGCGTCACCCCGGATCAGCTCGCGGCCGGCGGCGGCGGGGCCGAGCTCACGGTGCGCTTCGATCTCACCGGGAAGCTGGCGCCGCGCGCGCCGGACGCGTTGAACATCAACGGCATCGTCGCCGACCCGGCCGGGCGCTATCTGCTCGTCGTGGACATGATCCCGGGCCGGCTGTACCGGATCGGGCTCGACGACGGCGCTATCCGCGAGGTCGAACTGCACGGCGGCGACGTCGGCAACGGCGACGGGCTGGAACTGCGGGACGGCACGCTGTGGGTGGTGCAGAACCTGACGAACACCGTCAGCCGCTGGTCGGTCGCCGACGACGGGGCGACCGCGACCAAGTCGGGGGAGATCACCGATGCCGCCCTGCGGATTCCGACCACGATGGCGCGGGTCGGTGATCGGACGCTGGTGGTGGCATCGCAGTTCGACCGGGGCGGGCCGATGGGGCCCGGTGAGCCGTCCCGCTTCGAGATCGTCTCCGTGCACGGCATCTGAGCGGTCACCCGGCGGGCGGGATGGCGGTTCCCTGCGCCGACACGAGGCGGAATTCGCCGTCGGCGGAGACGAAAACGTGGGTGTAGCGGCTGGCGGTGGTCACCGCGGTGCCGTCGGGCAGGGTGAACTCCATGGCCGTCCGGCCGACGACGACGGTCGTCGTGCCGAACTCGCGGACGGTGGCCTCCGCCGGGTCGGTGTCGATGCGGGTGAAGCGCACCGCGGCGGAGCCGACGAACTCCACGAACTCCGCGCGGGCCGTCACCCCGCCCGCAGCCACGTCGACGATCAGGAACTCGGGATGCAGCAGTTCCTCGAGCGCGGCGGTGTCGGCGCCGAGGAGCGCGTCGAAGAAGCGGCGGTCGGCGGCGAGAACGTCGGTCATCGGGGAGCCTTTCGGTCGGGGATCCCGGCGAGGAGCTGGGAGAGCCCGGTGGTGAAGCGGCGGTCGGCGGCGGCCGGGTCGGTGTCCGGCCGGTAGCGGGTGAGGTGGGGGTAGCGGTCGTCCGCGTCGGGGCCGGTGGTCGGGGTGGCCTGAGATTCCGCGTGCACGAAGCCGAGCACGAACCAGAGCACGGCCAGGTACGCGTCGGCGACCTCGTCCTCGGGCAGCCCGCTCTCGGCGATCAGCCCGACCAGGGCGTCGGCCAGGGCCAGCGTCACCGGGCCGAGGTGCCAGCCCTGCCGCCACAGCACCGCGACCAGCGCGGGCCGGGGCAGCAGCGCGGCGCGGGTCGCCACCGCCAGCCCTGTCGCGCGCTCGCGCCACGTTCCCCCGGGCGGTATCTCGATGTGCCGCAGCGTCTCGTCCAGGACTCCGGTCAGGAGTTCGTCCCGGTCGCGGACGTGCCAGTACAGGGTGGCCGGGCCGGTGCCGAGCGCGCGGGCCAGCGAACGCATGGACAGCCCGGCCACGCCGGACTCGTCCAGCAGCCGGCCCGCCGCCGCGAGCACCTCGGCGCGGGAGAGGGTTTCGCGGCCCTTGGCGCGGGCCGCCGCGCTGCGTTTCTCGAACGCCGTTCGTGACACACGGACAGCGTACGATACGAGCGCTGGACCTGGAGGACACGCGACCGCACCGGAGGGCTACGCATGCGAGTGCACCTGGACACCGATATCGGCGAGGGCTTCGGCGTCTGGGGCAACCACGACGAGTCCGCGCTCATGGCGCAGGTCTCGGCGGCCAACATCGCCTGCGGTTTCCACGCGGGCGACCCGGACATCCTGCGCCGCACCACCGCGCTCGCCGCCGAGCTCGGCGTCTCCATCGGCGCGCAGGTCTCCTACCGGGACCTGGCCGGGTTCGGGCGGCGCTTCATCGACGTCGCCCGCCCGACGCTGGTCAACGAGATCGTCTACCAGATCGGCGCGCTCCAGGCCTTCGCCGGGATCGCGGGCACCGAGGTGACCTACGTGAAGGCGCACGGCGCGCTGTACAACGTGGCCGCCGAGCACGTCGAGCAGGCGGCGGCCATCGTGGAGGCGGTGGAGCTGGTCGATCCCGGGCTGGCGCTGCTGTGCCAGTACGACACCGAGGTGTGGAATCGGGCCCGCCAGCGCGGGATCGCCACCGTCGCGGAGGTGTTCGTGGATCGCGGCTACACCGCAGCGGGGCGACTGGTATCGCGGAAGCACCCGGCTGCGCTGGTCACCGATGTCGAGGAGGCCGCCCGGCGGGCGCTGACCATGGTGACCGAGCGCCGGGTGCGCGCGGTCGACGGTGAGACGGTGGCCGTCGCGCCGGAGGGTGCCACCGCGCTGGCGCTCTGCGTGCACAGCGACACCCCCGGCGCGCTGGACATGGCGACGGCTACCGGGGCGTTGTTGCGCGCGAACGGTTTCGCTCCTGTGCCGATCGGCCGCTCGCGCTGACGGCGCCGACGTCTCGGCCACCGCCGCGGCGGCCCGGTGTGCGAATTCGCCGGAACCCGGGTGATTGAGCCCGCGGAGCGGGGGTATGCCGCGAACTGGATGGCGTGCGTATGAGGGCGCGCACCAACGGTTTCGGAAAGAACGGAGAGTGCCATGCTCGGTCTCGGAATCCTCGGCTGGATCATCATCGGTGGCCTGGCCGGCTGGATCGCCAGCAAGATCGCGAAGACCGATGCCCAGCAGGGCATCCTGCTCAACATCGTCGTCGGCGTGATCGGCGGCCTGCTGGGCGGTTTCCTGCTGAAGCTGCTCGGCGTCGACGTCGAGGGCGGGGGGCTGTGGTTCAGCTTCTTCACCTGCCTCGGTGGCGCGGTCATCCTGCTGTTCCTGGTCAACCTGGTCACCGGGCGTCGCGCCGTGCGATAACCCGCACTCTCCCGAACGGCCCGGAGCCTCGGCTCCGGGCCGTTTCGCGTCGGCGCTTCAGGAACGCTTGCTCAGATCCACCTTGCCGGGCAGCGTCATCAGCAGATCCTTCTTCAGCTCGATCCTTCGCCGCGGCGCCCGCACCACGCGGCTCCGCGCGGCCAGGTCGTGCACGGCTCGGCGCCGGCCGGGGAGCGTCGCGAGCACCAGGCTGACGAGCGAGACGAAGACCCCGGCCATGGCGATTCCATCGAGGGGCGCCGATTCGGGGTAGGAGCCGGACAGCGACATGAAGACGAAGGGGAGGAAGATGATCAGCATGCGGATGGTCGCCGGTCCCGGGGCCAACCGCGGCCGCGCCCACTCCCCCGCGGGCACGACCCGTAACCCCAGCAGCCCCTTGCCCAGTGTCTGGCCATCACGACGCATCAGCAGGAACACCTCGAGCCCCACGTAGGCGATGAAGTAGCACAGCCAGGCGCCGAAGGTGAGCACGGCATCCTCGGCGGATTCGCCGGCCGCGACCGCCACCGGAAGGACCACCAGCCCCACCGGTATCGCCACCACGAAGGTGAGCACCAGGCAGAAGGTGAGATCGAGGATCCTGGCGGCGAGCCGCCGGAAGAACGGGGCGGGTTCGTAGGTCATGGCGCCTTTCCAGGTCGGTGGTGAACCGTTCGATCGGTGCCGAACGCGCGGCACCGGCGGGTCGCGATGCCCGATACAGTGCAATACCACGCGCCCGGCCGGGCGAACAGACCAGAGGAGCCGAGCATGCGCCCGCGACCGGAGGCCCGACCCTGATGCGCGTAGCTCTCGCCGACGACGACATCCTCCTCCGCGAGGGCCTGGCCAGCCTGCTCACCAACGCGGGCTTCGAGGTGATCGGCCAGGCGGGCGACGCCGAGCAACTCCTCACCGTCGTCGCGAACGAACGCCCCGACCTCGCCCTCGTCGACATCCGCATGCCCCCGACACACACCGCCGAGGGCCTCGACGCCGCCCTGCGCATCCGCAGGGAATTCCCCGGGACCGCGATCCTCGTCCTGTCGGCGCACGTCGACGTCGACCAGGCCCTGGAACTGCTGGACGGCGGAAAGGGCATCGGCTACCTGCTCAAGAGCCGGGTCACCGATGTGAGCGACTTCGTCGAGACCGTGCACCGGATCGCCAACGGCGCGTCGGTGATCGACCCGGCCCTGGTGCGGGAGCTCGTCGCCGCCCGGCGCAGGGACGACCCGCTCGCGGCGCTCAGCGCGCGCGAGCGCGAGGTGCTGACCCTGATGGCCGAGGGGCTGTCGAACTCCGGCATCGGCAGGCGGCTGTGGATCAGCGAGGGCACGGTGGAGAAGCACGTGCGCAGCATCCTGACCAAGCTCGACCTCACCGAGACCCCCGACGATCACCGCAGGGTGCGGGCGGTCATCATCTTCCTCGACGCGACCACCTGACCCGGAAGCGGTTCAGCCGACGATCCGGCGGATCAGCTCGGTCGAGAAGGCGAACTTCGGCACGAACCCCACCGCCGGGCTCGCCTCGATCAGGTCGGCGAACTCGAGCTCGTCGTGGGTGGACATGAGCACGAGCGCGAGCGGGGCGACCGGCTCGGCGCGCAGCGCCTCGACCACGTCGAACCCGCTCTCCGCGCCCAGGTCGATATCGACCAGCGCGAGGTCGGGGCGCGCCGACCGCACCAGCGCCACCGCGTCGCGCAGACTCGACGCCGTGCCGACCACCGCGATCCCGCCGTCCTCCAGCACGCTGCGTGCCTTGGCGCAAAACGTGGGATTGTCGTCCACTATCAGGCAGCGCGCGGGGTAGGGGTCATTCACACTGTCGAGGGTGGCAGAGAGCGCAGGCCGGGTCATGCCCGCTAGCCGGAATATCGACCGCGGGTCGCCGTGGGAGCGGGCGGCCGCCGTCGTGCTGCGGCCGACGGCGCCGCCGCTGCGCTGGGGCGTGCTGACGGCGGTGGTGCTGATCGCGGTCGAGTTCGGGATCGTGCACCTGCTCAAGCAAATCTTTCCGGAGAACGCGTTCGGCGCCGTCTTCCTGTTCGGGGTGCTGGTGGTCTCGGCGGGCTGGGATTTCCGGCTGGCGGTGGCGACCTCGGTGGCCAGCGCGGGCGCCTACACATGGTTCCACGCCGTGGAGAGCAGCGAGGGCAGCACCTTCGTGCCCGCGGTCGTCGTCTTCCTCGTGCTCGCGCTGCTGACCAACCTGCTGGTCGGGCAGTCGCGCTCGCGCGCGCTCGACTCCGATCAGCGCAGGCGCGAGGCCGATCTCTCCGCCGCGCTGGCGCGCACGGTGCTGCGCGCCGCCGACCGCCCGGCCGCGCTCGCGGCGGCGAGCACACGGCTGGCCGAGATGCTCGACCTGCCCGGGATCACGCTCGCCGAGCCCGACGCGGCGGTGGGCGCGGATCGGCGCGGCATCCCGCTGTTCGACGACGACCGCCAGGAAGCGGCGCTGATCGTCCCCGCCGACCTCCCCGACGCCGACCGCCGCCGCGTCGAGCGCATGGTCCCCAACCTGGAGGCACTCCTCGCGGCCGCGCACGACCGCCAGGAGCTCTACGCCCGCACCGACGCGCTCGGGCGGCAGCAGGCCGCGCTGCGCCGGGTGGCCACCCTGGTCGCGGCCCGCGCCGACCCGGGCGCGGTCTTCCCCGCGGTCGCCGCCGAGCTCGCCGACGAACTCGGCGTCGAGCACGTCACGCTGCTGCGCTTCCACCCGGACGGCACCGGCGAGGTGCTCGCCGCGCGCGACGACGCCGCGGTCGGCACGGCCGCCAACGGCCTGACGGTCGGCGAGCGGCTACCGCTCGGCGGGACCAATGTCTCCACCCTGGTCGCCGGGACCGGCGCGCCCGCGCTCCTCGACTACGCGGACGCCACCGGCCCCATCGCCGACCGGCTGCGCGCCCGCGGGATCCGGAGCGGCATCGGCGTCCCGATCACGGTCGAGGACCGGCCGTGGGGCTCGATCGTCGTCGGCGTCACCGAGCGCGCCGCACCCGATGGGCTGGCGCTGCGCCTCGCCGACTTCGCCGACCTGGTGGCGACCGCCGTCTACAACAGCGAGGCAAGGGCCGCGCTGACCCGCTCGCGCGCCCGCGTCATCGCCGCCGCCGACCAGGCCAGGCGCACCATCGAGCGCGATCTGCACGACGGCGCGCAGCAGCGCATCGTGGTGCTCGGCCTGGATCTGCGCGCGGCGCAGGCCACGATCCCCGACGACCGGCCCGCGCTGCGGGACCGGCTCGACGCCCTGGTGGACGCGGTGACCCACCTGCACACCGACCTGCAGGAGCTCTCCCGCGGCATCCACCCCGCGATCCTGTCCCGCGGCGGGCTCGGGCCCGCGCTCAAGACCCTCGCCCGGCGCTCCCGGGTGCCGGTGTCGCTGCGGGTGGAGGTGCCCGGCCGGTTGCCTGAGCCGGTCGAGGTGACCGCCTACTACGTCGTCGCCGAGGCGCTGACCAACACCACCAAGTACGCGCAGGCGTCGGAGGTGTCGATCTCCGCGCACCTCGACGGCGACGACCTGCTGCTCGCGGTGGCCGACGACGGCATCGGCGACGCCCGCGCCGAGAAGGGTTCGGGCCTGGTCGGCCTGCGCGACCGGGTCGAGGCCGTGGAGGGCGAGTTCACCCTGGTGAGCCCGGCGGGGGAAGGCACAACGGTCCGGGCCCGCATCCCCGTCGCGACGCGGATCGGCTGACCGGCACCGCCCCACCCGGGGAAGGGCAATACCGGCTAGCCGGAAACCCGGGCACCGGGCAGCCCCCGGCCGGAATGGGCGTCAGCAGCGACGACACGGCAACCGTCACGGACGAGTCTGGAGCAGGACAGAGACCCCGCTCAGGAGGACACCATGCCGTACATCACCACAGCCGATGGCACCGAGATCTACTACACCGAGCAGGGCACCGGCCAGCCGGTGCTGCTCAGCCACGGCTGGCCGCTCTCCTCCGACGCCTGGCAGCTCGAGCTCAAACTGCTCGCCGACGCCGGCTACCGGGCCATCGCGCACGACCGCCGCGGCCACGGCCGCTCCAGCAAGACCGGCACCGGCAACGACATGGACACCTACGCCGCCGACCTCGCCGCCCTGGTCGACACGCTCGACCTGCGCGACCTGGTGCTGATCGGGCACTCGACCGGCGGCGGCGAGGTCGTGCGGTATGCGGCCCAGCACGGCAACGGCCGGGTCGCGAAGCTCATCACCGCGGGCGCGGTTCCCCCGCTCATGGTGCAGACCCCGGAGAACCCGGAGGGCACCCCGATCGAGGTCTTCGACGGCATCCGCGCCGGCGTGCTGAACGACCGCTCGCAGTTCTACCGGGACCTCGCCGAGTCCTTCTACGGCGCCAACCGCGCGGGCGCGCAGGTCTCGCAGGGCGCCAAGGACGACTTCTGGCGCCAGGGCATGCTGGTCAACCTCTCCGCCGCCTACGACTGCGTCGAAGCCTTCTCCGAGACCGACCAGACCGCCGACCTGCGGGCCATCGACGTACCGACGCTGATCGCGCACGGCGGCGACGACCAGATCGTGCCGATCGCCGCCGCCGCGGAGAAGTCGGTGAAGCTCGTCCGCAACGCCACGCTGAAGGTCTACCCGGGCGCGCCGCACGGCATCTATGGCGAGTACCAGAAGGCGCTCGACGCCGACATCCTCGCCTTCATCGCCGAGTAGCGCCCGGCCCGGACCGCAGGAGCACAGCATGGACACCGCCGCCCACCACGAGACCCCCACCCTCGGCAACCCCGACCTGCCGCCGGAGGGCTCGATCAACACCGTCGGGCACCCGCGCAGCCTCGACCTGCGCGGGCCGCGCAACCCCGCCGTCGACAGCCAGTTCCCCAACCAGATCGACCCGCCCGCAACGGATGTCAGCACCCAGCCGTTCTTCTGGTCCTCGTTCAACATCTCGTCCCGGCGCATCCAGGCCGGGGGCTGGGCCCGCGAGGTGACCAAGCAGGACTTCGCCATCTCGGACGAGATCGCCGGCGTCAACATGTATCTGGAGCCGGGCGGCATCCGGGAGCTGCACTGGCATCAGACCGCCGAGTGGGCGGTCATGACCCGCGGCCGATGCCGGGTCACCACGCTCAGCCGCACCGGGATGCCGAGCGTCGAGGACGTCGAAGCCGGTGACCTGTGGTTCTTCCCGGCGGGGACCCCGCACTCGCTGCAGGGCCTCGGCCCGGACGGCGCGGAGTTCGTGCTGGCCTTCGACGACGGCGACCAGTCCGAGAGCAACACGCTGCTGCTCACCGAGTGGTTCGCCCACACCCCGCCGGAGGTGCTGGCGAAGAACTTCGGGGTCGCCCAGGAGGTGTTCACCGACATCCCGCTGCACAACCTGTGGATCTTCCCCGGAGAGGAGCCGGGCGAGCTGGCCGCCGATCAGGAGGCGGCCGGGGTGGAGTGGGGTGCGAGCGAGCCGATCATCTTCCGGCTCTCCCGCTCCAAGCCGCTGATCCAGAACTCCGGCGGCAGCATCCAGATCGCCGACAGCACCAACTTCCCGCTGTCGAACTCGGTCGCCGCCGCGCTGGTCACCGTCGAGCCCGGCTCGATGCGGGAGCTGCACTGGCATCCCAATGCCGACGAGTGGCAGTACTACCTGCGCGGCTCCGCGCGGATGACCGTGTTCAACAACGGCCCGCACGCCAACACCACCGACTTCCGGCCCGGTGACGTCGGTGTGGTGCGCCGCAACTACGGCCACTACGTCGAGAACACCGGCGACGACGTGCTGCAGTTCCTCGAGGTGTTCCGCACCGACCGGTACGAGGAGGTGTCGCTGGCGCAGTGGCTGAGTCATGTTCCGCCGAAGCTGCTCGCGCAGCACCTGAACATCGACGAGGCCACCCTGGCCTCGTTCCCGCGCGGCACCCAGGGCATCACTCCGCTGCGGTAGGCAGTTCCAGCCACTTCAGGATCGCCCGATTCGTCTCCTCCGGCTTCTCCTGCGGGATCCAGTGACCGCAATCCAGCTCGACCACCTCCACATTCGGCACGAACTCCGTCAAGTTCGCGCCGCGCGGAACCACGTCCCGGTCGGCGTAGATCATCAGGGCCGGCTGCCGGACGATCGGGTCGACGTCGGCGAGCAGGTGCCAGTTGCGGTCGGCGTTCCGGTACCAGTTCACGCCGCCGGTGAAGCCGGACGATTCGAAGGCGGCGACGAAGACGGCGAGTTCGTCGTCGCTCATGAGGGGCTCGCCGATGGGCTTTTCCGCCTTCGCGAGGTCGATCGGCGCCATTCCCGGCGGCGGCCCGGGCGGCTGGTTCTTGCGGAACATATTGCGGAGGAAGCGGGCGGTATTCGCGTCGAATACGGCGTCGGCCACGCCCGGGTGCCGGTTGAAGTGGACGTAGTAGAAATCGCTGCCGAGAATGTCCGCGATGAACTCGACCCACGGCTTCTCCCCGCGCTCGGGGTAGGGCACGCTCAGCGCGATCACCCTGCGCACCCGCTCCGGGTGCAGCAGGGCCAGCCCCCAGACGACCGTCGCACCCCAGTCCTGACCGGCGAAGACGGCATCCTCGTACCCGTAGTGCTCGAGAAGGGCGACGAGATCGCCCGACAGGTGCTCGATGTCGTACGCCGTCACCTCGGCCGGCCGTGACGAATTCCCGTACCCCCGCTGGTTCGGCACGATGACGTGATAGCCCGCTCCGGCGAGAGCCGCTATCTGATGCCGCCAGGCGAAGGCGTGTTCCGGCCAGCCGTGGCACAGCACGATGGGATTCCCGGCATTCTCCCGCCCCGCCTCGAACACTTCGAGCCGAATGCCATTGACCGGGACCAGCGTGGGCTCGGGAAATTCGACCATGTCGTTCTCCTTCTCTCGGATGCGGCCGCCACCGTAGAACGCATTCCGGACACGTCCGGTCCTGAATGCGCGGCACAGTGAGCGAATGCCGACAGACCCCACCGGCCGAGCACTACACCTGCTCTCGCTCCTGCAGACCCACAGGTGGTGGCGCGCCGCCGAACTCGCCGAACGCCTCGAGATCACCGAGCGAACAGTGCGCCGCGACATCGACCGGCTGCGCGAGCTCGGCTATCCGGTCGACGCCACGACGGGTAGATACGGCGGTTACCGCTTGGCGGCCGGAACCCACATGCCACCCCTGATCCTCGATGACGACGAGGCGGTCGCCGTGGCAATCGGGCTGCGCTACGCGGCAGAGGCCGATATCGACGGGATCGAGGAGACGTCGCTGCGCGCCCTGATGAAAATCGAGCAGCTCCTGCCGCATCGGCTCCGGCGCCGGGTATCCGCACTGCAGTCGAGCGTCTCCTCGCTGCGGCGGATCACCGACGAGGACCTCGTCGACCCCGGAACGCTCGGAGTACTCGCCGCGGCGTGCCGGGATCACGAGGAGGTGCGGTTCGGCTACCGACGCCGCGACGGCGAGAACAGCCCGCGGCTCGTCCAACCGCACCAGCTCGTCACCGCCGGACGCCGCTGGTACCTCGTGGCCTTGGACCGTGACCGCGACGACTGGCGCACCTTCCGGCTCGACCGGATCGGCGAGCCACGCCCGGTGGGCTCCCGTTTCACCCCCCGCCCGATCCCGGGCGGCGACGCGGTGAACTTCCTCGCCGGCTCACTCGCCGCGCTCCCCCGGCAGTCGGCGGCGACGCTGGAGGCCGAGGCCGCGTTCGCCGTAATCGATCCGGCCGAGCCCGCCGCGCGGGTCGCCACCCGGCTCAGACCGCCCCGGAGGTGAGGATGATCTTTCCGACGGTGCGCCCGCTCTCCAGCAGTTCATGCGCGCGGCCTGCCTGCGCCAGCGGGAACACCGAGTCGATCACCGGCCGGATCCTGCCCGCTTCGATCAGCGGCAGCACATCCCGGATGACGCCGGCGACGATCTCGGCCTTCTGCGCCTTCGGCCGCCCGCGCAGCATCGTCGCCGACACGCTCGCCCGCCGGACCATGAGCTCCCCCAGGTCGAGCGGGGTGCGGGTCGCCGAGCCGCCGATGATGACCAGGTGCCCGTCCGGGGCGAGGCAGCGCAGGTTGCGCTGCAGGTAGTCGGCGCCGACCACGTCGAGGACGGCGTCGACCCCGCGGCCGTTCGTGGCGTCGAGGGTGGCGGTGACGAAATCGTCGGTGCGGTAGTCGATCGCCGTGTGCGCCCCGAGCGCGTACGCGGCGTCGACCTTCGCCCGGCTACCCGCGGTCGTGATCACCGTCGCGCCGATCGCGGCCGCCCACTGGATCGCGAACGACCCGAACCCGCCGCCCGCACCGTGTACGAGCACGGACTGCCCCGCCCGCAGCCCGGCGAGCACGGCGAGGTTGGCGTACACCGTGCAGGCGACCTCAGGGAACGATGCCGCCTCGATCATGGTGAATCCCCGCGGAACGGGCAGCACCTGCCCCGCGGGAACGACGACCTCCTCGGCGTAACCGCCACCGGCGAGCAGCGCGCACACCCGGTCACCGACCTGCCAGTCCCGCACCTCGCGCCCCACCGCGGCGATCGTCCCCGCGCATTCGAGCCCGAGCCCGGGCGGTGCGTCCGCGGGCACCGGGTAGTGCCCGCGGCGCTCGAGCAGGTCGGCATTGTTGACGCCCGCGGCTTCGACGGCGATGAGCACGTCGCCCGGCCCCGGTGCCTGGCGCTCGACCGGCACCAGGCGCAGCACGCTCGGGGGTCCGGGGCGGGTGAATCGGATGGCTGCGGTCATGGTCGGTGCTCCGGGGTTGTGGCGGGCGTTCGGCGGGAGTTCGGCGCTTGTCAGGCCGCGACCGCGGCCGCGTGGGCGATCGCGTACTCGGCGATGCTGCGCGCGTAGTGCGGGGTCTCCAGCTCGCAGTGCTCGCCCGAGGACTGCTGCCTGGCGGCGGCTGCCTCCTCGAACGTCTGGCCGGTGCCGGTGATGAACTCGAGGAAGTGCTCGGTCGGGTGCGAGGTGACGGTGTTGATGTAGCGCAGCCGGTCACCCTCGAGCTGCTCGATGCCGAGCTCCCAGATGACCTGCGTCGTGGTCCAGCCCGCGGGGGTCAGCACGTCGGAGAGCGAGACCATCCGGCAGTAGTGCGCGCGCGCCTCCTCGAAGCGGTACTGCTGGATGACCAGCCCGGTGCCGATCATCTCCACATTGATCGACATCGGGGTGCCGTCGTCGTCGACGGTGTAGCCGGCGGCCTTGTGATCGCCGGGGGCGCAGCGCTGGTACTCGTGGGTGGGCAGCGTCTTCAGCCAGGTCGCGATGTCGACGTGGTCGAACGGTGCGGTCACGTCGGCGGTGACCACCTTGTGCGAGAGGAGCAGATCGGAGCGGACAGTCGCGGTCATGGTGTTCTTCCTTCGGTGAGCGGTGAATCGAACCGGTGAGAAGAATTCTCGATCGGCGGTTCCCGCATGTCATTGCAGGTTTCGGTAGATCCGGGTACCTGCTGGCCGGTACCGGGGACCTAGAGTCCCTCCATGGGGAGGGTTCGGCAGGTCGCCGAGATCGCGATACCGGTGGTCCTCACCTCGGCCACGACGATGGTGCTCGGCGCGACCGACACCGCGCTGCTCGGCCACTACGGCACCGCGGCGCTCGGGATCGTGGCGCTGGTGCTGCCGATGTGGATCGTGGCGACCGCGCTGGTGATCCCGTTCGGGTCGGCCACGCAGGTCGTGGTGGCGCGGCTGCACGGAGCCGGGGACACCGCGGCGATCCGGGCGCTGGCGCGGGCCGGGGTGCGCGCCACCGCGGTGATCGGCGCGCTGGTCGCGCTGGGCGCGGGAGTCGCCGCGCCGCTGCTGGTGCGGGCCACCGCGCCGGCCGGGCTGGATCGCGGGCAGGCCACGCTCGTGCTGTGGATCCTGCTGTGCGGCTTGCCGTTCACCGCGGTCACCGCGCACCTGCGCGGGGCGCTCGGCGGCATCGGCGACACCCGGACCGGGGCGCGCAACGCCGTGGCGGTGGCGGTCCTGAACCTCGTGCTGGCCGCCGTCCTGATCTTCCCCGCCGGGCTCGGGCCGGTCGGCTCCGCGCTCGGCTCCACCACCGCGCTCGCCGCCGGTACCGCCGGCCTCGCCCACCGCGCGCGGGCGATGCTGCGGGACACCGGGCGGGCACCGCTGCGGGCATGGCTCGACGTCGCCCTGCCGGATGTGGGGTTCGGGCTGGTCAGCTACGGCGGGGACGCCGTGATCGCGGTGCTGGCGGCCGGGGCCGGTGCGGTGAGCCTGGCGGCGCACCGGACGGTGAGCGTCGCGGTGTCGCTGGTGTGGATGTTCGTCTTCGGGATCGGCGTCGCCATGGCGGTCCTGGTCGGGCACAGTATCGGCGCGGACGACCCCGGTGAGCGGCGCGCGGTCGTGCGGGCCGGGGCGATCGTCATGCTGGCCACCGCGTGCACCACCGCCCTCCTGCTGGCGCTGGCATCGCCGCTGGTGTTCGGGGTGCTGTCGGGTGATCCGGCGGTGGGCGCGGCGGCGCGCTCGGTGGTGTGGGCGCTGCCGGTGCTCGCGCCGATCATGGCGGTGAGCATGATCTACGCCGCGCAGCTGCGGGCCGCAGGCGACACCCGCGGTGTCCTGTACGCCTCGCTGTTTTCGGTCGTGGTGGTGGCGCTGCCCGCGGTGTGGGCGCTGAGCGCGGTGGCGGGGCTGGCCGGGGTGTACGCGGGGATCGTCGCGGGGTGGATCGCGCGCACCGGCGCCACCGCGATCCGGTGGCGACTGCGGTTCCGCACCCTCCCGGTGGCGGAACCGGCGCGATGATGCGGCGTCAGGACGATCCCACCACCCCCGACCGCTCGGCGAGCCAGGGCAGCACCTGCTCCAGCACCCTCGACCACACCGTCCAGTCGTGCCCGCCCGGCACCTCCAGGAACCGGACCTGCACGCCGGCGGCACGCAGCGCCGCGCTGATCTTCTTCGCCTCCGGCACGGTGTCGTCGTCGGCGGTACCGACGGAGACCACCCCGGCGGTGTCCGGGTAGCTCCTGGTGCGCAGCAGGGCGAGCGGGTCGGCGCGGGCGAAGGCGGCGGTGTCGCCGTCGAACCCCTCGCTCAGGGTGCGCTCGGGGTCACCGAGGCTGGGCTGGGACTCGGCGGACATGCCGACGAAGGTCGGGTACACCTCGGGCCGGGCCAGCGCCAGCTGGATCGCGCAGGTCCCGCCGTAGGAGGAGCCGGCGATCGCCCAGCCGCGGGGGTCCTCGGCCACGGTGAGGTGGGTGTGGATCCAGGCGGGGACGTCGACCGAGAGGTAGGTGGCGGCGCGGGCGCGGCTGGTGTCGGCGCAGAGCGGGTTCTTCCAGGTTCCGCCGGTGCCGTCGGCGACGACGACCACGGGGGCGAGGCCGTGGTGCCGGGCGGCGAAGCCGTCCATGGTGGCGACGAGGTTGCCGGAGGTGGGCCAGTCGTCCGGGGAGCCGGGCTGTCCGGAGAGCAGGACCAGGACCGGCAGCCGCGGGCGCGGCACCGCGAAGTAGGCGGGCGGCAGGTAGATCTCGGCGGGCCTGGCCTGGAAGCCGGATTCGGTGCCGGGGATGCGGGTGCGGGTGATCCGCCCGGTGGCGGGGAGTCCGGGCGGCGGCTGCCAGGTCTGTTCGAGCGGGCCGGGATCGAGTTGCGCGGCCGGTGCGGGGCGCACGTCGCGGAAGGCGATCTCGTTCGGGGCGTGCGGTTCGAACACCGAGCGCAGCGTCGGGTAGGCGGCGAAGTCGGCGTTGATCTGGTTCGCGCAGCCGGCGATGACCAGCAGCGCGACCAGGGCGCCGAGTGCGCGCCGACCGGTCACGGCGAGCAGCGCGGCGAGTACCGCGACCCCGATCGAGCAGTAGGTGCGCGGCTCGAGCCGATCCGGGAACAGCAGCCACACGTCGGTGGCCAGCCAGGCCGCGGTCGCGGTGACCGCGGCGGCCGCGACCAGGCAGGCGGTGATCGGACGAGGCCGGGTGTGCACCAGCAGCCAGACGAGCCCGGTGAGTGCCGACACCGGCAGCAGTGTCGGCACCACACCGTCGAGCAGGGCGATGTCGGACATCGCCGGGTCAGCGGGGGCCGGGGCGGCTCGTCACCAGCCGAACACTACCGTCAGCTCAGCGCCGGGTAGCCGTCGTAGCGGGCGGTGAGTGCCTCGAGGTGGTGCCCGGACGGGTCGTCGAAGTAGACGCCGCGCCCGCCGTGGTTGGTGTTGATCTCCCCCGGTTTGCTCATCCGCGGGTCGGCCCAGTAGGTGACGCCACGCTCGTGCAGCTGCGCCATGACCCGGTCGAAGGTCTCGTCGTTGACCTGGAAGGCGTAGTGCTGGCCGGGGAAGTCGACGGGCGGCTCGGCGAAGTCGAAGACCCGGCCGTCGGTCAGCGTGACCTCGACGAAGAACCCGGACTCCCGCGGCGCGGGCAGCCCGAAGACCTCGGTGAAGAACCGCGCCGACTCGTGCTTGTCCTTCGCGGCGACAATGGTGTGGTCGAAGCGCACCTCGACCCGGGGTTGTGACATGAAAGCTCCTTGCTCCGTGAATGGTTCGATACGCACATCGACGGAACAGGTGGGCCGCGGGCCCGCCCCGGGGTCAGGGGGCGGCCGGGAACCCGTCTCGCTCACGGCACGGAGCCGACCCGGCAGTCACGGGTCGACCCTAACAGAGCGTCAGTGCAGCCGGAAGCCCGCGGGCCAGCTGTACTCGAACTCGGGGAGGTCGAAGCCCTGCTCGAAATGGGCTGTGCGGGTGTCGATCCGGGTACCGCCGTGGCGTTCGTAGAAGGCGATGGCCGGGGTGTTGGCCTGGAGCACCTCGAGGTGGACGCCGCGGTCGGGGTGGGTGGTCGCCGCCCAGTCGAAGACGGTGCCGAGCAGCCGGGTCCCGATGCCTGCCCGGGTGCGGCCGGGCGCGGCGTGCAGGTTGTCGAGCAGTACGCGGCCGTCGGGGGTCGGGGTGGCGTAGCCGAAGCCGAGCAGCTCGCCGCCGTCCTCGGCCACGAACAGGCCGGGCGGGACGGCCGCGGCGCAGCGTTCGCGCCAGACCGCGAGCCGGTCCGCGAGCAGATCGCCGTCCAGGAACTCGCTCGGCATCATCCCGGCGTACGCCGTGCGCCAGCTCGCGGCGTGCAGCGCGGCGATCGCCGCCACGTCGCCGGAGCGGACTCCCCTGATCAACACCCGGCAAGTATGCCGTGCCCCGGTGCGGACACACTGGGAGCATGGACCCGCGAATCCCGAGCAAGTGGGAAGAGATCACCGCCGCCGACCCGACCCACTCCCCGCGCTACATCGAACGCTTCCGCAACCTCGCGGCGCGGGGCGCGGACATCGTCGGCGAGGCACGGCTGATCGATGCCATGCTGCCGCGCGGGTCGCGGGTGCTCGACGCGGGGTGCGGGCCGGGGCGGGTCGGCGGGTACCTGCACACCGTCGGCCACACGGTCGTCGGCGTCGACGTGGACCCGGTGCTGATCGCGGCCGCGACCGCCGATCATCCCGGCCCGACCTGGCTGGTCGGCGATCTCGCCGAGCTCGACCTGCCCGGCGAGTTCGACATCGTCGTGTGCGCGGGCAACGTGCTCACCTTCGTGGCGCCGCGGACCAGGACCGCGGTCCTCACCCGCTTCGCCGGGCACCTGGCCCCCGGCGGGCGCGCGGTGATCGGGTTCGGCGCGGGCCGCGACTACGCGTTCGACGATTTCCTCGCCGACGCCGCCGCGAGCGGCCTCTCCTCCGACCTCCTGCTCTCGACCTGGGATCTGCGCCCCTTCGGCCCGGACTCCGACTTCCTGGTCGCCGTCCTCTCCCGCACCGGATCCTGACCGCGAAGCAGCCTCCGTCCGCACTTGCCACCACTTTTACCGATAGGTATACAGTATGTAGTACTGGCACATCGGCGGCCCACCCGCGGAAGGACGCGACATGACGAAGCTGGACTACCTGGCCATCGACGTGGACAACCACTATTACGAACCGCTGGACGCCTTCACCCGGCACCTCCCCAAGGAGTTCAAGACCCGCGGCGTACAGATGGTGACCAACGGCAGGCGCACGCTGGCGGTGATGGGCGAGAAGGTCAACCACTTCGTCCCCAACCCGACCTTCGACCCGATCGTCGAGCCGGGCTGCCTGGATCTGATCTTCCGCGGCGAGGTCCCGGAGGGGGTGGACCCGGGGTCGCTCATGAAACTGGACCGGCTGCCCGACCACCCGGAGTACCAGAACCGCGACGAGCGGGTGAAGGTGCTGGACCGGCAGAAGCTGGAGACGGTCTTCATGCTGCCCACCTTCGCCTGCGGTGTCGAAGAAGCGCTCAAGCACGACATCCCGGCCACCATGGCCTCGGTGCACGCCTTCAACCTGTGGCTGGACGAGGACTGGGGCTTCGACCGCCCCGACCACCGGTTCATCTCCGCCCCGATCATCTCCCTCGCCGACCCCGAGGCCGCGGTGGCCGAGGTCGAGTTCGTGCTGGCGCGCGGCGCGAAGATGGTGCTGGTCCGTCCGGCACCGGTGCCCGGCGTGGTCAAGCCGCGCTCGCTCGGCGATCCGCTGCACGACCCGGTGTGGGCCCGGCTCGCCGAGGCCGGGGTGCCGGTCGGCTTCCACCTCTCCGACAGCGGCTACCTCGCGATCGCGGCACTGTGGGGCGGCAAGGCGACCTTCGAGGGGTTCGGCAAGAAGGACCCGCTCGATCAGATCCTGCTCGACGACCGCGCCATCCACGACACCATGGCCTCGATGATCGTGCACCAGGTCTTCACCCGGCACCCGAACCTCAAGGTCGCCAGCATCGAGAACGGCTCGTACTTCGTGTACCGGCTGATCAAGCGGCTGAAGAAGGCCGCGAACACCGCGCCCTACCACTTCGTCGAGGACCCGGTGGAGCAGCTGAAGAACAACGTCTGGATCGCGCCTTACTACGAGGACGACGTCAAGCTGCTGGCCGCGACCATCGGCGTGGACAAGGTGCTCTTCGGCTCGGACTGGCCGCACGGCGAGGGACTCGCCGATCCCACCACCTTCACCGCCGACATCCCGCAGTTCCCGGAGTTCTCCTACGAGGACACCCGGCGGGTCATGCGGGAGAACGCGCTCGAACTGCTCGGGTCGCGGGTGCCGACGGGATCGCCGAGCTGACCGGCGATGGCGATCGAATCCGCGCCGGGGCGGCCGCGGGTGGTCCAGTGGACCACCGGCAATGTCGGCAGGGAGTCCCTGCGCGCCGTTCTCGCCCATCCGGAGCTGCAGCTCGTCGGGTGCTTCGCCTGGTCTCCGGAGAAGGCGGGCCGCGACGCGGGTGAGCTGTGCGGGCAGGACCCGACCGGCGTGCTCGCCACCGATGATGTCGAGGCGCTGCTCGCGCTCCGGCCGGACTGCGTCGTCTACAACCCGATGTGGATCGATGTCGAGGAGCTGACCCGGATCCTGGAAGCCGGCATCGATGTCGTCACCACGGCGGGGTTCGTGACCGGGCACTCACTCGGCGCCGAGCGCAGGAACCGGATCCTGGCGGCGTGCGAGCAGGGCGGCTCCTCGATCTTCGGCTCCGGGATCAATCCCGGATTCGTCGATCTGCTGGCCGTGGTCGCCGCGGGCGGCTGCGACCGGGTCGACAAGATCACGGTGATCGAGGAGGCCGATATCAGCGGCTACGACTCACCGGAGACCGAGCTGCCCGCGGGCTTCGGCAGGCCGATCGACGATCCCGAGCTGCCCGGAATGACCGCGAAGGCGACCGAGGTGTTCATCGACGCCGTGCAGCTGCTCGGCGATGCGCTCGGCGTCACCTTCGACGAGATCGTCTGCGAACCGGAGTACGCGGCCACCACCGAGGACGTCGACCTGGGATCGTGGCGCATCGAGGCCGGGCGGGTGGCGGGAATCGCCACGAGCTGGCACGGCCGGGTCGACGGGCGCAGCGTGGTGGAGCTGCGCACCGTCTGGCGCAAAGGGCAGACGCTGCAGCCGGATTGGCCGATCGATACCGGGCATCGGGTCGTCGTCGACGGTCGCCCGCGGATCAGCCTGCGGCTGGACATCACTCCGCCGCCGGACTTCCGCGGGACCACGATGAGCGACTTCATGCGGCTGCCGATGATCCTGACGGCGATGCCTGCGGTGAACGCCATCCCCCAGGTGATCGCCGCGAAGCCGGGCATCGTCACCTATGCCGATCTCCTCCCGCTTCCCCGCGGGCTGGTCGCTCTCGCCTGACCCAGCCCACAATGACGTTCGGCCCCGGTCATTGACCGGGGCCGAACGTCATTTGCGGTGCGTGCACACCGGAGGTGGGTGCGGATCGCTGTCACGCATCGCCGGACCCACGCGCGATGAGGAAGTCGTCGACGATGCGGGCGCACTGCTCGGGCCCCGCCCCACCGAAGCCGACCAGCTTGGCGAAGACAATGGGCCCGAAGAGCTGGGCCAGGGCGACATCGGGATCGCACCCCGCCAGCGCCCGCCGCCCCTCCGCGCTGCCGAGCAGCTCGTCGAAGGGGCGGCGGTACTGCTCGATGATCCGATTGCGCAGCGAACCCGCCTCCTCGGACCCGTCGCCGGAGATGGCGACCCAGGTCAGCGCCGCGAGGTGCAGCGGAACCGTGTCGATCACCTCGGCCTGGCGCTGGACCAGGTCGAGCAGCCGGTCGCGCAGGCTGCCGGTGCTGAGCGCAGGGGCCACCACGGGCGCCAGCAGCTGGCTCAGCGCGGCGGCCTGCAACTCTTTGATGCTGTGGAAGTGCCGGTACACGGTGGTGCGCGCGACCCGCGAGGAGCGGGTCACCGCCTCCACCGTGACCGCGTGCACCCCACCGGATTCCACCAGCGCGGTGGCGGCGGCCAGCAGCCGCGCCCGGGAACGCGAGCGGCGCGGATCGTCTCCCCCGTCGGGTACCACTGCCACCTCCGCGCCGCTCGAGCCCGCTACTTCGGCTGGAACCGCTGCCCGCCGTCGATCCGGATCACTTCACCGTTGATGTACGGATTCTCCAGCAGGTGCTGGGCCAGGAAAGCGTACTCGTCCGGCTTGCCCAGCCGCTTCGGGAAGGGGACGGTGGACGCGAACTTGGCCAGCCCCTCCTCGCCGATGAGCTCCATGATCGGGGTGTGCATGGTGCCGGGGGCGATGCTGTTGACCCGGATCTTGGTCGCGCTCAGATCCCTGGCCCCGGTCAGGGTCAGCCCGATCACCGCGCCCTTGGCCGCGGAGTAGGCGGCCTGGCCGATCTGACCCTCGTACCCGGCGATGGAGCTGGTCATGACAATGGCGCCGCGCTCCTCGCGCTCGTCCAGCTCCTGGGTGGCGATCCTCGCCGCGACCAGCCGGAGCACATTGAAGGTGCCGGTCAGGTACAGCGAGATGGTATCGGTGAACCCCTTCAGCGTGTGCGGGGAGCCGTCGCGGTTGACGACCTTCTCCAGCACGCCGAAGCCGCCGTGCGCGATCACCGAGTAGCGCAGCGTGCCCAGCTCACCCGCCGCGGCGATGGCGGCCGCGACCGAGTCCTCGTCCAGCACGTCGGTGCGCACGTAGACGGCCCGCTCGCCGAGCTCATCGGCCAGCAGCTTGGCCTTGTCGTCGGCGAGATCGGCGATCACGACCGCGGCACCCGCGGCGTGCAGGCGCCGCACGGTGGCCGCGCCGAGCCCGCCGGCACCGCCGGTGACCAGGGCAACCGTTCCTTCGAAAGACACTGTGTTTCCTCTCGTTCGATCAGACTTCGATGACGACGGCGCCACCTTGGCCACCGCCCGCACACATGGCCGCGACACCGATGCCGCCACCGCGGCGGCGCAGCTCGTAGATCAGCGTGGTGATCATCCGGGCGCCGGAGGCCGCGATCGGGTGGCCCAGGCTGCACCCGCTGCCGGAGAAATTCACCAGCTCCTCGTCCAGCCCGTGCTCGCGCACCGCCGCGATCGGCACCGAGGCGAAGGCCTCGTTGATCTCCCACAGCGCCACATCCGACGGCTTCAGCCCGGCCCGGTCGAGCACCTTGCCGATGACCTTCACCGCGCCGAAACCGGTCTCGGCCGGGGTCACCGCGGCATTGGCCCAGGCACGGACCTTGGCCAGCACCGCGAGGTTCTCCGCCTCGGCGTACCCGCGGGCGGTGAGCGCCACGGCCGCGGCGGCGTCGTTGATGCCGCTGCTGTTGCCCGCGGTGACCGAGAAGCCCTCGATCTCCGGATGCAGCACCTTGAGCTGGGCGAGCTTCTCCACGGTGGTGTCGCGGCGCGGGTGCTCGTCCACGGTGAAGTCCAGGACACTGCCGTCGGGCTGTTCGACCTTCAGCGGCACGATCTCGTCGAGGAACTTGCCCGCATCGATGGCGGCGATGGCGCGCTGGTGCGAGCGGGCAGCCCAGGCGTCCTGCTCCTCGCGGGAGATCCCCGCCTTGCGCGCGGTGTTCCAGCCGACGGTGAGCGCCATGTCCAGGGTGGGTGCGTCCGAGGTCGCGGGGTGCGAGGGCGGCATCCAGCCGTCCTGGAAGTCGGCGGTGCCGGGGATCCGCCAGCGCGACACCGGGTTGGTGGAGAGCGACTGCACGCCGCCCGCCACGATCACCCGCTCCGCATCGGCACGGATGTGGGCCGCGCCGTTGGCGATGGCCGTCAGGCTACCCGCGCAGTGCCGGTTCACCGCCTGCCCCGGGACCGTGGTGAGCCCGGTGGCAACGGCGGCGTAGCGGGCCAGATCGCCGCCGCCGTAGTGTGATTCGGCGAAGATCACGTCGTCCACCGCCTCCGGGTCGAGGCCGGCGCGGCGGATCACCTCGGGCAGGATGGTGGTCGCCAGCGTCTCGCTGGGCACGTTCACCAGCGTCCCCTTGAACGACCGTCCGATCGCGGTCCGTGCCGCTCCGACGATGACGGGCTCGGCCATATCTCTCAACCCCTGGGTTGTCGGGCCGCGCCGCTGCGGCGCGGTTCGTTGTCGTAATGCCAATAGTATGTCATGCGGTAAGCTCTTCAGGCAGCCAATGAGACCAGGTCGATCGAGCCGACGAGCAGCTCGCGCGGCAGCCCGGCGCCCGACCCGATCAGGGTGCGGGCGGCACGCAGGTCGCGCGGTCTGCCCGCCGCGACCGCCCCGACCAGCCGGTCCCCGGTCAGTGCCAGCGCGAGGAACGCGTCCCCTGCGGGGTCGCCCTCGACGATCAGCTCGGTTCCCGCGGTCGGCCTGCCCGCGGCCTGCACGGTGCGGCCGTACTGCGTGGTCCAGCACCACGGCACCTCGCGGTACGGGGTGCGCTCGCCTGCGATGGCGGCCGCGGCGGCGGCGCCGTGCGACTGCGCGTGGTTCCAGTGCTCGACCCGCACCGAGCCGCCGTGCACCGGGTCCGGGAACCGCGCGACGTCGCCCGCGGCGTAGATGCCGGGCGCCGAGGTGGCGCAGAACTCGTCGACCACGATGCCGTCGTCGACGCGGAGCCCCGCCGCGCGGGCGAGTCCGTCGTCCGGGGTCATGCCGACGGCGACCACGACGACGTCGGCGATCCACTCGCGGCCGTCGGCCGAGCGGAGCCGGGTGCGGCCGGAGACGATGTCCGCCCCCGTCACCGCGGTGCCGGTGTGCACCGTGACCCCGCGCGCGCGATGCACCCGCTCCAGTGCCGCGGAGACCGGCTCCGGGAACACCCGGTCGAGAATCCGCGGCCCCGCCTCCAGGATCGTCACCTGCGCGCCGCCGGCACGGGCCGAGGCGGCCACCTCGGTGCCGATCAGCCCGCCGCCGACCACGAGCACCTCGATGCCGGGCCTGTCCAGTACGTCACGCAGCGCGGTGGCGTCGTGCCGGTCGCGCAGCGTGAACGCGCCGGGGATGCGCACGCCGAGCGTCCGTGGTCTGCCGCCGGTGGCGAGCAGCAGCGCGTCGTAGCCGAGCACGGTGCCGTCGGCGAGCGCCACCCGCGCCGCGTCCGGGTGGATCGCCTCGACCCGGGTGCCGGTCCGGAGGTCGATGCGCAGCTCCGGCCAGGCGGTAGCCGGACGCAGCAGCGCCTTCTCCGCCGGGAACGCGGCCGCGAGCAGCTCCTTGGAGACCATGGGCCGCCGGTAGGGCGGCGCCGGATCGGCGCCGAGCAGCACGATCTCCCCGTCGAAGCCGCGCTTG
Organism: Nocardia sp. NPDC057227; assembly: GCF_042669725.1. Lineage (NCBI taxonomy): Bacteria > Bacillati > Actinomycetota > Actinomycetes > Mycobacteriales > Nocardiaceae > Nocardia > Nocardia sp. NPDC057227. Next base: position 251,662 of record NZ_JBHUXA010000010.1, read on the forward strand.
CGCAGGGTCTCGGCGGCGGTGGCGCCCGCGATGCCGGTACCCGCGATCACGACCCGCCCGGTGGGCGGAACGGTCACCGGGCGACCTCCACCATCTCGAAATCGGCCTTGGCGGCGCCGCAGTCCGGGCAGCTCCAGTCCTCCGGGATGTCGTCCCAGCGGGTTCCGGGCTCGATCCCGTCCTCCGGCCAGCCCAGCGCCTCGTCGTACTCGAAGTTGCAGACCAGGCAGCGGTACAGCTTGTACGCCGTCGTCACCCCTGCCACGGCTTGGCCTTCACGTAGCCGCCGGCGTCCACCCGCAGCTGGCTGCCGGTGATGTAGCGGGATTCGTCCGAGGCGAGGAAGACCACCAGGTTCGAGACGTCCTGCGGGGAGATGTAGGGCACCGGCATGGCCTGCATGGCGCCGAAGGAGCGCTCGGCGTCCTCGCGGGTGGGGTTCTCCAGATCCGGGCGGAAGATCCGGTACATGCCCTCGTTGTGCAGCATGTCGGTGTCGACATTGGTGGGGTGCACCGCGTTCACCCGGATCGAGCGCTTGGCCAGCTGGATCGAGAGATCGTTGACGTAGTGCGCAACGACCTGCTTGGCGAAGCTGTAGGCCGAGCCGCCGGGGCCCTGCTTGGTCGAGCTGCCCAGCTGGGCGGCGAGCGAGCCGGTGGCGATCACCGAGCCGCCGTCGCTCAGGTGCGGCAGGCTCGCCTGCACCACGTTGAAGACGCCGACCAGGTCGGTGTCGATGGTGTCCGACCACGACTGGATGGTCTGGCCCTTGCCGAGCGGCGCGATGCCCGCGTTGGCGACCACGATGTCGAGCCCGCCCAGCGCCGCGACGCCGTCCGCCACAGCGCTCCAGACGGCGCTGCGCTCTCGCACGTCGACCACCGCCGACCAAGCGGGGACGCCCTCCTTCTCGATCAGCCGGACTGTCTCCTCCAGGTCTTCCGGCCGGGACAGCGGGTAGGTATTGCCCTCCAGGTCCGCGCAGATGTCGAGCGCGATGATGCTCGCGCCTGCCGCCGCCAGGTTCACCGCGTGCGAGCGGCCCTGTCCGCGAGCCGCGCCGGAGATCACCGCGACCTTGCCTTCGAGTCGTGTCACCGATTTCGCCTTTCTGTTCACCGCGGCCGGGGGCTGCGGGTGCCGATCGTCTTGGTCTCCAGGTACTGCTGGAAGCCCTCCAGCCCGCACTGCCTGCCGAGCCCGCTCTGCTTGACCCCGCCGAAGGGGGCGTCGGCGCCGTAGAACATGCCGCCGTTGACCCCGATCGCGCCGGTGCGGACCCGCCTGGCCACCGCCATGCCGCGCTCCGGCGAGCTGGACAGCACCGCACCGGCCAGGCCGTAGTCGCTGTCGTTGGCCAGCCGCACCGCGTCGTCGTCGCCGTCGTGCGGGATGACTACCAGCACCGGGCCGAAGATCTCGTCCCGCGCGATCGGCAGGGTGTTGTCGGCGCAGGCGAAGACCGCGGGGCGCACGAAGAAGCCGTCGCGCAGGTGCGGGGCGATGTCATCGGGGATGCCGCCGCCGGTGACCAGCCTGGCGCCGTCGCGGACTCCGCGTTCGACGGCGTCGAGCACCCGGCGCTGCTGGGCGGCGCTGATCAGCGGGCCAACCAGGGTGTCCGACAGCGCGGGGTCGGCGGGCGGCACGGCGTCGTAGGCAGCGGCTACCTGGGCGGTGACCTCGTCGAACAGGTGGCGCGGCACCAACATCCGGCTGGTGGCGGCGCAGGCCTGGCCGGCGTGCACGCACACCCCGATCGCGCTGCGGACCGCCGACATCGGGTCGGCGTCGTCCAGCACGATGAGCGCGGACTTGCCACCGAGCTCGAGGAAGGTGCGCTTCATGGTGTCGGCGGCGGTGCGCATGAGGTGCTTGCCGACCGCGGTCGAGCCGGTGAACGAGATCAGGTCCACCCGCGGGTCGGTCGCCAGCAGCCCGGCCACCTCGTTGCTCGGGGTGGTGACCACATTGAGCACGCCGGGCGGGAAGTCGGTGCGCTCGGCGATCAGCCGGCCGAGCCGGGTGGCGTTCCACGGGGTGTTCGGGTCCGGCTTGAGCACCACGGTATTGCCCGCGGCCAGGGCGGGGCCGATCTTGTTCAGCACCACCTCGACCGGGAAGTTCGAGGGGCAGATCGCGGCGACCACGCCGACCGGCTCCTGCACCACCGTGCGCACATTGCGCTCGCCGAACAACCCACCGCCGGGAAGCACGCGCTCCCAGCCGAATTCGTCGATCAGCTGCAGCGGATAGCGCAGCGCCTCGGCCAGCGGCCAGTCCACCTGCGCGTTGCCGAGCGTCATGGCCGGGCAGCCCGCCTCGGCGATCAGCTCCTCGCCGAGCTCGGTCCGCTCGCTCTCCAGCGCCGCCTGCAGTTGCTCGAGGCAGCGGGCGCGCAGCGCGCGGTTGCGCGGCCAGTCGGTGTCGTCGAACGCGCGCCGGGCCGCGCCGATCGCCCGGTCCATGTCCGCGGCTGTCGCGGCGGCGGTGCCGCCGAGGACCCGCCCGGTCGCGGGCGCGATGTTGTCGAACTCGGCGCCGTCCGCGGCCGCCCGCAGCTCACCGTCGATCAGCATCTTGCGTTCGGCCCGCGCCGCGGCGCGCGCCGCGACCTCGAGGACCGGGGCGGTCCGTACTCCGGGAACGTCGCTCACAAGCCCTCCAGTTCGATCCCGACATCCGGTATCGGGTGAGTAACTGTAACTCTTACCGTATAGTACTTCAAGACAGTGGACGGACGTGGAGAGGAGCGGCGATGTCAGGTCTGCTCGACGGTGTGCGGGTAGTGGAGCTGGCCTCGTGGACCTATGTCCCGAGTGCGGGCGCGGCCCTGGCCGACTGGGGTGCGCAGGTAATCAAGATCGAGGACACCCGCGGCGGTGACCCCTGCCGCTACCTCACCATCGGCGGCCTCGATCCCACCGACGCCAGGGTGCGCGCCAGCGTGATGATGGAGATCGGCAACCACGGCAAGCGCAGCATCGGGGTGGACATCAAGTCCGCGGAGGGCAGGCGGATCTTCGGCGAGCTCATCGCCCGCGCCGACGTCTTCCTCACCAACTGGCTGCCCGCTCCGCTCGAGCGCGCCGGGCTGACCGTGGAGCAGATCCGCGAGTTCAACCCGAAGGTGATCATCGCGCGGGGCAGCGGGCAGGGCAGCCGGGGGCCGGAGAAGGACCGCGGTGGCTTCGACGCTGCCAGCTACCTGGCCAGGGCAGGTGTGGCGCACGCGCTCACCGTTGCCGATCAGGAGTTCCCGGTGACCCAGACCCCGGCCTTCGGCGACCTGCAGGGCGGCATCACGCTGGCGGGCGGCATCACCGCTGCGCTCTTCCACCGGGAGCGCACCGGGCACGCCCCGATCGTCGACAGTTCCCTGCTGGCGCAGGGCATGTGGGCGGTGGCCCCCGATATCGCCGCCGCCGACTATTTCGGCATCGACCGCATCCCGGTCGGCAACGCGGGCACCGCCCCCAACCCCGCGGTGAACCGCTACCGCACCCGCGACGGCCGCTGGGTCCAGCTGGTGCTGCTGCAGGCGGACCGCTTCTGGCCCGGCTTCTGCGCCCGCATCGGCCGCCCCGACCTCGGCACCGACGAGCGTTTCGTCCCACTGGCGAACCTCGTCGTCAACCAGGAGGCGGCCACCGTCGAACTGCGCCGCACCTTCGCCGAGCGCGACCTCGCCGACTGGCAGAAGGCGCTCGCCGACGAGCCCGGCGTGTGGGCCACCATCGCCACCCCCCGCGAGGTCCTCGATGATCCGCAGGCCCAGGCCAACGGCTACTTCCTGACCCTCACCGACGACGCGGGCGAGCAGTTCCGCACGGTGGCCGCACCGGTCCAGTTCGACGAGACCCCGCCCGCGCCCACCCGCGCCCCCGAGTACGGCCAGCACACGGAGGAGATCCTGCTCGAGCTCGGAATGGACTGGGATCAAATCATCGCCGCCAAGGAATCCGGCGCCGTTCTCTAGGAGAAAGATCCCATGGATCCCCTCACCACCGTCGTAGAGCTGGAAGCGCTGCGCAACCTCAAGGCCCGCTACTGCCGCCTGCTCGACACCCGCGACTTCGCGGGCTGGCGGGCACTGCTGCGCGACGACCTGAAGGTCCGGGTGGCGATCACCGCGCCCGGGCCGGAGGCACCGCCCGCACTCACCTACGACAGCGCCGACGAGTTCGTCGCCGGGGTGACCGCGAGCCTGAACGGCGCGGCCACCATGCACCACTGCCACACCGCGGAACTCGAACTCACCTCCGCCACCACCGCCACCGGGGTCTGGGCGATGGAGGACCGGCTGCTCTATCCCGGTGGGCAGAAGGTCAGCGGTGCCGGGCACTACCACGAGAGCTACGTCAAAGCGGACGGGCGGTGGACGATCGCGACGCTCGAGCTGACTCGGACCCTGCTCGAACTGCCCCGATGAGCGCCGCGCCGGTGCTGGTCATGGGCGCCAGCGGGTTTCTCGGGTCGCACGTCACCAGGCAGCTCGTCGCGCGCGGGGATCGGGTCCGGGTGCTGCTGCGCGAGACGAGCCCCACTCGCGGGATCGATGATCTCGACGTCGAGCGGCACTACGGGGACATCTTCGACGAGGACGCGGTGCGCGCCGCCATGGACGGCTGCGAGGTCGTCTACTACTGCGTCGTCGACACCCGCGCCTGGCTGCGCGACCCGGCCCCGCTGTTCCGCACCAATGTCGAGGGGCTGCGCGGGGTACTGGGGATCGCGGCCGAGGCGCGGCTGCGACGCTTCGTGTTCACCAGCACCATCGGCACAATCGCGCTCGGTGACGGGCGCGTGCCCGCCACCGAGGACACGCCGTTCGACTGGGACGGGGGCGATTACATCCGGTCGCGGCGGGCGGCCGAGGAGCTCGTGCTCGGGTCCGGGCTGCCCGCGGTGGCGCTGTGCGTCGCCAATACCTACGGCACCGGTGACTGGCAGCCGACGCCGCACGGCTCGCTGGTCGCGCTCGCGGCGCTCGGCCGGATGCCGGTGTACTTCCGCGGGGTCGGCTCCGAAGTGGTCGATGTCGAGGACGCCGCGCGTGCCCTGCTGCTCGCCGCGGAGCACGGGCGGCCGGGCGAGCGCTACATCGTCTCCGAGCGCTTTCTCGCTCAGCGGGAGATCTACCGTCTCGCCGCCGCGGCCGGGGGCGTTTTGCCACCGCGCTTCGGTATCCCGCAGTTCGCGCTGGTGGCGGCCGGACGCACCGGTTCGCTCGCCGCGCGGCTGCTGCGCCGCGACATCGTCCTGAACGCGACCGCGGTGCACCTGCTCCGCCGCACCGCGCCGCTCGACCACGGCAAAGCCGAGCGGGAGCTGGGCTGGCGGCCGGGTTCCGCCGCGGCGGCCATCGAGCGCGCCGCCCGCTTCGTCGTCGGGCGCAGGCGCGACCGCGTACTCCATTCCTGACATTCGAAGGACAGTCACCATGCCCCTCGTCACCCCCCTTCCGACGGTGCCGCGATGAGCCTGTCGCTGCTGCTCGACATGGCCGTCTCCGGCGATCCGGAGCGCGTGGCGGTCAATGCCGACAATGCGTCGGTCACCGTTTCCGAACTGGACGCCATGGCCGATCGAGCGGCCGGATTCCTGCTCGAGTCGCAGGTGCGGCACGTCGCCTACGTCGGCACCGGCGGGCTCGCGCTCCCCCTGCTGCTCTTCGCGAGCGCCCGCGCCGGTCTGCCCTTCACCCCGCTGAACTACCGGCTCGGCGCGGCCGCGCTGCACGAACTCGTCGACCGGCTGCCCGCGCCGCTGGTGGTGGCCGATCGCGAGTACGCCGAGGTGATGCGCGGCGCCGGCCAGCAGGTGGTGGACACCGCGTTGTTACTGGCCACCGCCCGGGCGCACGCCGCCCCCTCCGAGCCGGTCTTCCCCGACCCGGACGACGTGGCGGTGGTGCTGTTCACCTCCGGAACGACCGCGCAGCCGAAGGCGGTCGAGCTGACCCACGCCAATCTCACCGAATACGTCACCGGCACGGTGGATTTCGCGTCCGCCGAGTCGGGGGACGCGGTGCTCGTCTGCGTCCCGCCCTACCACATCGCCGGGGTCGGGGCCGCGTTGTCGAACCTGTACGCGGGGCGCAGGATCGTCTACCTGCCCCGGTTCGACCCGCGCGACTGGGTCCGGCTGGTCCGGGAAGAACACGTCACCAACGCCACCGTCGTCCCGACCATGCTGGACCGGATAGTCACCGAACTCACCGCGCACCCCACCGAGCTGCCCGCCCTGCGCACCCTGGCCTACGGCGGCGCGAAAGCACCGCTCCCCCTGGTGCGCCGGACCATGGCGCTGCTGCCGTCCGTCGGACTGGTCAATGCCTACGGACTCACCGAGACCAGTTCGACCATCGCCGTCCTCACGCCCGAGGACCACCGGATCGCCGCGGCCTCGGATGATCCCGCCATCGTCCGGCGGCTCGGCTCGGTCGGGCGCGCGGTGCCGGGTGTGGAGCTGCAGATCCGCGACGAGTCCGGCGCGGCGCTCGGCCCCGGCACCACCGGCGAGCTGTTCGTGCGCGGCCCGCAGGTCTCGGGCAACTACACCGGCATCGGCTCGGTACTCGACGCCGAGGGCTGGTTCCCCACCCGCGACCTCGCCGAACTCGACGCTGAGGGCTACCTGTTCCTCGGCGGCCGCTCCGACGACACCATCATCCGCGGTGGCGAGAACATCGCCCCCGCCGAACTCGAGGATGTGCTGGTCGAACATCCAGCGGTGCGCGAAGTGGCCGTCGTCGGCGTGCCCGACCCCGAATGGGGCCAGATCATCCTCGCCGTCGTCGTCCCGGCGGACGGCGCCGTGGCCGACCCCGATGAGCTGCGCGCCCACGTCCGCGCCACCCTGCGCGGCTCCCGCACCCCCGACCGCGTCGTCTTCCGCGACGAGCTCCCGGTCACCCCGACCGGCAAGATCCTGCGCCGCGACCTGGTCGCGGAGTTCACCGCCATCGACAAGGAGACAGTGTGATCAGGAACGGAACCCGCCTGGCCAGCCAGGTGTGCGACACCCAGGTCATCGTGGTCAAGTCCACCCCCGCGCTCGCCGCCCTGACCTGCGGCGGCGCGCCGCTGGCCGCCCTCGGCGCCGAGCAGGCCGGTGCCGTCCTCGACCCGGACTTCGCCGAGGGCACGGTGCTGGGCAAGCGGTACGCCCACGAGAGCGGCGCCGAACTGCTCGTCACTCGGGCGGGTGCGGGCAGCCTCGCCGTCGACGGCATTCCGCTGGGGCTCAAGCAGGCAGCCCAGCTGCCCTCCAGCGACTGAGCTACCGCAGCACGGCCAACACCCCGGTGACCACCGCGTCGACCAGGGTCTGCACGTTCTCGGGCGGGCCACCGAGTACGAAGAGCCAGACGAAGAGCGGGCCGACCACCAGGGCGTGCAGTATGAGCGGGTCGGGGGTGTCGACGAGTTCGCGGCGCGCGACGGCCCGGTTCAGCACCTCCTCGAGCACGGCTCGCTGCCGGGCGAGGGAGACCTCCGAGAGGCGGGCGGCGAGCCCCGAGGAACAACGGGTGAATCCGGAACCCGAACCCTCGCCGTGACTCCTCTGAAGATGAGCGAGACAGTCGGGCTCGGTCTTTTCTCGCCCTCGACGGCGACATAGGAGAGCCGGACGGCACGGGAGCGCCCCGGTAGCGGATGCACCGACCGCTCAGCATTCGGATCGCTGCGGCGTTTCCGGCTCAGTCGTCCACCGCCCGGAGCTGCGCGACCTCACGGGCCACTTCACCGGTCATCACCCGCGGCACCCCGCCGTAGCGGCCGCGCAGATAACCCCGCTCCAGATTCTCGTCCCTGCGCGGATGGGCGTCGGTGAGCGGATACAACTCGGTCTCCCCCGTGGCCCTCTTGGCCGTCACCCGAACCTGTTCGCGGCCGAGCGGCCGACCGGCCGCCGCGGTGCCGAGCAGCGTCGCATCGTGGGTGGTGAACAGCAATTGGGCCCGATTCGGGTTGGCCTCGGGGTCCTGGAACATGCCGATCAGCTCGGCGGCCAGCAGCGGGTGCAGGCTGGCGTCGAGTTCATCGGCCAGCAGAACCGCGCCGCTCGCGAGCACGTCGAGCGCGGGCCCGAGAAAGGCGAACCAGGCGTGCGTCCCGAGCGATTCCTGGGACAAGAAATCGAGCGGGACCGGTGCGCCCTCCCGCGTCCGATGCAAGAGCCGAACCCGCTTCTCCCTCGGCAGGGAACTATCGATCGCCAAACCGACTATCCCCAGGTCGGCTGCGACCAGCAGAGCCTCGATCTGCTCGCGGTACCGCCCGTCGATCAGCCGATCACGGGTATGGGCACTGCGGCTCCGGACGTCGCGATCCGACGTGACCAGCCGCAGATCCTCGAGAAACCACCGATGCACCGCACCGAGCTGCTTGTGGTTGAAACTCGCCCCGACCGTGAGGAGCAGTGCGTTCGGTCTGGTGAGTTCGGTGAGCCGCTTACCTTCCCGCAGGTTCGAGTTCGGGAAGCGGAATTCATCACCGTCTTCGCGATCGGCCTGGCGATCGAACCAGACCTGTTTGTGGCCTTCGGGGTAGGCGTGCAGCCACTCGGCCTCGACCCGCTCGTCGGAGAGCTCGAAACCGTAGGTGTACCGCACTCCGCGCGGACCGAGCAGAACATCGACCTCGAAGAGCGTGGTCTCCTGGCGAGCCGCAGGATCGAGCGCGAAGGGCTCGCGCGGAATGCCATCGAGCCGCGCCCACTCGGCCACGGAGTCCACGACGGCGGACCGCATGGCGAGGACAGCCTGCAGCATATTGGACTTACCGGAGGCATTCGCCCCGAAGATGCCGACGACCGACAGGAGCGAGATCTCCTTGCCGCCGGCCACCACACCGGTCGGCCATGCCGTCTCCTCGTCCGGGTTGGTGGCGACGAAGGACAGTTCGTGCTCGTCGCGGATCGAGCGGAAGTTGGCTACCCGAAACTTCAACAGCATGGAGCACCTCTTCCCCCAGCCGGTTTTTGTGCCGTCTGGGAGGAAATGCTACGCAATCATGGCAAAAATAAGCCTACCCCGACCACACCTCGATCAGCTCGGCCGTGGTGGTGACCGTGGTGAGCAGGGCGAGGGAATTGGCGATGACGGCGGCGCCGTACTCGGCGGGCACCCCGGCGACCGCGTCACGCGGCAGCACGACGTCGTAGGCGCGATTCACCGCATCCATGACCAGGTTCGGAATCGCCACGTTCAGCGAGACACCGGTGACGACGAGGGTGTGGATGCCGAGGTTGCGCAGGGTGGCGTCGAGGTCGGTGCCGCCCATGGGGCCGAGGCCGTGGCGGCGGGTCGACACGAGATCCTCGGGCTCCGGCCCGAACTCGGGCAGCAGCGCTGCGCCGGGGCTGCCCGGGGTGACGGCAACGCCGCGCCGCCCGAGGGCGAAGAGCGCGGCATTGTGGTTGGACCCGCGGCCGTCGGCGCGGCGCTCGACCAGGCAGTGCACGACCGTGACCCCGGCGGCGCGGGCCGCGGGCAGCAGGGCGGCGATATTCGGCAGCGCCTCGGCGCGGGCGGCCGCCGCGAGCGCGGGCAGCCCGGCGGCTGGACCGACGACCGCGCCCTGTAGCTCCTGGGTGATCAGCGCGGTCCGGCCGGGGGCGACGAGCTCGGCGGGCAGTGGCCTGCTCACACCTGCGCCTCGGCGGGGACGTCGTAGAACTGGAGAGCCCACTTGCGCAGCGACATATAGGGTTTAGCGTCCGCCGGGGAGAGCGCCGGGTGCTCGACGTACTTCTGATAACGCCAGATGCTCAGGTCGTCCCACACCGTGATCAGGAACTGCCGCTCCACCTTCGCCTGCACCTCCGGCGGCGGCACGTCACCCTCGTCACCGGGCAACTTGGGCCACCAGATGGAGTAGAACAGATCCGAACTCTCGTCGTCCACGGGGGTCGAGGCGAAGATGAGCCGGTGGTTGGACGAGCCCTCGAAGGCGCTGATCGAGCCGCCGAGCCCGAACATCTGCGCGTGGATACGCAGCGCCATGGCATCCGGGTCTTCACTGCGGACGTCGGGCCA